>CAZDMY010000051.1:0-11159 GCA_964506405.1 uncultured Dehalococcoidia bacterium
GATACACTGGATGGCCTTGAGCGCTGCGCCGGCAGCATCATCCATACAGGCCGCAGTATCCTGCGGCTGACGTAAACACCCGGCAGCGTAGATACCCGTACGGCGAGTTTCGTAAGGGAAACAGATAAAATGAGAATCCGGGAAACCGTATTTGAGAGTCGGAAGTTCAGGCCCTTGCCGGTAATCCAGATTCAGTGCCAGTGAAGCATATTTACCGGAATCATCGGCAACCGGGATTTCCTCCTTGGTTTCCGGATCATATTCCGTAACACGAACTTCAGGGAGTGCTGCGGGAACCATACCAGCAGCTAACACAACCAGATCAACTTCCACAGCAATGTCTTCACCCAGCAGGGTGTCGTTAACTTCTACCGTAATCTTTCCGCCATTCGGGGAAACAGCATTTACGTCGCCTTTTGCCAGGAAGATACCGGTTGTCTCCTGGACGCGCTTGTAGAAATCTTCATACTGCGCCGGTGTTCTGATATCTTTATAGAAAATGTAAGCCTCCGCCTCGGGATCTTGATCTGTAACGTATAGCGCCTGTTTCAAGGACGTCATACAGCAGATTGAAGAACAATAGGGCAAATGCTCCTTATCTCTCTGCCCCGCGCACTGAATGAAGGCCACCTTCTGCGCAGGTTTTCCGTCCGACGGTCGGACGATGCTGCCACGCTGAGCCATTTCTTCCATTTGAATATTGGTTATGACGTCGGGTGATTTACCATAACCCAGGCCTTCAAGCTTCTCTGGCTCATATGGTTTGAAACCGGTCGCCTGAACGATAGCGCCCACTCTGAAATTGTCGCCGTTCTTCAGCGTCACATGAAACATTCCCGGGCTGCCTTCGGTCTTTTCCGTTTCGACCCCCAGGTGAACCGTAATATTGGAATTGGACTCAACCTCTTTGATTTTTTCCTCAATACCGGTTTCCTGCAGATCGCGGTAGGGAGGTGTCTTGGGATAAAGCTTATGCAGCCTGTTTACCATCCCGCCCAGCGAGGATCCCTTTTCAACAAGATGAACCTTATAACCGGCTTTAGCTGCATCCAAAGCCGCACTCATTCCCGTGATCCCACCACCAACCACCATGATATCCCTGCTAAGTTCTTCTTCCATATGGTAAGCTTCCGGAACCTTCGCCCTGACAGTCCGAACGCATCCCATCCGAACATAGTCTTCCGCCAGCATCTGAGTATCCTCTTCACCTGCCGGATGACACCATGCGACATGTTCTCTCAGGTTTACCCGTTCGATATAAACAGAAGGATCGAACTTGAATGTCTCAATCTTTGCCCTGGGCGAACATGCAGCGATGACAACACCATTCAGCCCTTCGCTGGCGATGTCCCCGTTGATGAGTGCCACACCTTCTTCATTACACAAACAGCCATGACTTTTGGCCAGGGCCGCCTTGCCATCTTTGGTAGCAACGCCACACAAACCCTCAACATCGACTGCAGCACCAATATCGCATCCGCTGCAAATATAAAATCCGAATTTATCTGCCATTATGCGCCTCCACCTACAACAGATTGGATTGCCTTGATGGTTGCCCCGGTAGCATCCATGACCGAACTGGAAACATCGGTTGGCCGCTTGGCACAACCGGCACCAACGATACCGACATTATCAGGGGCCACAAAACCGTATTCATCGTAATTGATATCTCCGGGTATCTTTGCAGAAGGTACCAGCCCGGTGGCCAGCACAACCATTTCAACTTCAGGGGAAATCTTGTTCCCGGCCGCGATATCTTCTACTTCCAGCTTAAGGTTTCCGTTGGCGACTTCCGTAATCTTAGCGACTTTACCTTTTACAAGAGAGACATTCTCCATTTCCTGAACTTTATTAAGGAAATCTTCCAGATATCCCATCGCCCGGATATCGATATAGTACATCGAAATCTGAGCATCCGGATACTGCTCTTTGACGTAATTGATCTGCTTCAACGAACCCATACAGCAGACTCCGGAACAATACGGAAGATGGTTTTGATCCCTCGACCCTGCGCACTGGACGAATGCAACGCTCTTGGGTTCAGCTCCATCGGACGGCCGCAGGATTTTCCCCTGTGTAGGGCCATCAGGAACCGCCAGTCTTTCCATCATCACATTGGTAATTACATTGGCAGCTTTCCCGAAAGCCAGATTATCCAGATTGGTTGCATCATATGGCATCCAACCGGTAGCGATTACCACTCCGCCGGCCTTTATATTAAGCGTCTCTTCGGGCATATCCAAATCGATCGCATTGTATTCACAAACCTCTTTGCACTTACCACAGCCGTCACACGCTGATTTGTCAATCGCGTATTTCAACGGGAAAGCCATTGCACTGGAAAGATAAATGGCTTTGCGTTTGTTCATCCCATAATTGAAGTCATCCGGAACCTCTATAGGACAAACCTCAACACATTTGCCACAGGCCGTGCAATTATCATTCACCATTCGCGGGGTGACCTTTACGGTAACATCGTAATTCCCCGGTTGCCCGGAGATGTTCTCCACCTCACCCTGGGTAATGATTCTCATGTTCGGATTCATTTTAATTCGTCTGAAGTTTATCTCCATGCCGCAATCGGGGACACAGAGTTTCGGGAAATAGGAATGCATCTTACTCACCCTACCTCCCAGATATGGGGTCTGCTCGATCAGGGTAACATCATATCCAACTTCAGCAGCTTCGACTGCCGCGGTCAGGCCACTGATCCCTCCCCCAATAACCACAATACTTTCTTGAGAGCCCATTTTACCTCCCTTTTCTTTGTCTTTCGTGAGATGTTTGGCCGGCTGATTGATTCACCATCGTTTGCCCTTCCGTTAAGAATGCCGTATGTCCAATCCTGTAACCATTTGTCAAATTGCGTCCGTCTGCCGTCATTTCGGTCATCATTGTTATTCAGATTTCCAGCCAAGCGCCTGCGTGCCTCTCTCGACCTCTTCGTCCCTGATAATCATGGTATCTTCCCGGAACAACGCAAACCTCAGCCATTTGGTGACCGCAAATTCCAGCAGTGCTTCATCATCCGTTCTTAGCTTCCGCATGAGTTCATCATTGATTTCAAACCGATTAAGGAATGTACTTTCGAAAATCATTTTTCGGAAGCTGTCCAGATCGTAACAGGCGGTAAAGAACATCTGTATCTTTGCTTCGCCAAGTTCCTTTTTTTCCTGAAGATAAGGATGCAGGGTCATATGCATATAGGATTCCGATTTTTTGTTATATTCACCCACACCCTGACTATCCATCCATTCTTTAATGGTTAACTCGTTATCCTGCTCAAACCCCTTGCAAAGCGTTTCCTTTTCATCAACGATGAAGCAGAATTCTTCACCTTCATCACCAACACCGGTTTTTGAACTTGCCAGACCGATAGGATACATCCGGCAGGCCCAGGGCCGATCCTCATATATTGTACAAGCGCCGGCATCTGAAACAAAGGGGCACCGCTTCTCTTCATCCTCGTTCATCTTCAGTAATATAACCGGAAGCTGATTCTCCTCCATCGCAAGGGGAATTGTGAACCGTTTGAGAAAATCGGTACTTGAAATGCCGAGCGCATTTTTCATGCGCATGACATCGTAAGGTGTCAGGAATATATTGACATTCGCGCAGCATTTACCGAAACACGGAACACCGGAATGACAGGCAAACCGGAATTTATCGTCAAGTGATAGACGCGGGGTATCTCTAAGGATTTTCTCTTTGAAGGATTCGAAGTTTTCCATTTTTTTCAGAAGAAGACTCCAGGCACCGGTTTAAGGTGCCTGGAGTCCCTCTTTTTAGCTGCATTTTAGCACTGGTTTATTCTATATTTTAATCTCAAAGAACACCAATTAGCAAATAGTATATATCTTGCGCTCGACAGTCTTGAATTCCCCGTTTTCGAGCTTGATATTGATGAACTTCAACCAGTTATCGTTGTCCATCTTCGGGGTATCGGCACGGAAGTAGTAACCGGGCCAGCGGGTCTCTTTTCGGGCCAGCATGGTGCGGATGTGTGTATCGGCCTGCATGGTCCGATGGCGGCACTCGTGGGCTCGCATCAACTCATGCAGTTCGCGGGCACCCAGCTTCTCAGCATCCTCGTTCAGGAAGCCAAGCAGTTCCAAACCAATATTCATCAGGGGCTCGTTGGTCGAGAAACCGGCAATGACGCCAGCTGCATACTCATCCATGATTTTCTGGAGTCTGTACATGTACTGCTCCGGCACAATGTAGTTCTCATTAATATCCGGGTCAGTGGTTATGTTGCAGTTCTCCGCAAAAACATCGAGCGGCTGGAGCGTAGTCTTTTTGACAGCCTCCACTTGAGCCGCGTCAACATTGGGCTGGCTATTGTTGTCCATTATATACGCGATAGCTGCCTTGGCCGCGATTCGACCTTCGGTCAGCGAACCGTCGGAAAACTTGTGGCTGGACGCACCGGAAGCATCGCCGGCAGCAAACAGACCATCGATGGTCGCCATGCGGTTGTAACCCCAGAAATAGTCGGACTTGGATTCTGCCGTCTGCAGGTCCTCAGGACCGGAGAGCCATGCGCCAGAGGCGCCGGAATGTGAACCAATGAAGTACGGATCACAAGCCTGTAACTCGGAAGGTTTCTCCTCCGGAGCGGTGTTAGTACCGGCCCACAGGATCGCCTGGGAGATCGTCATATCGAGGAAGTCTTCCCAAGCCTCAGCTTCGACTTCCTTAATGCGTTTCTTCCTGGACTTCTCGTCCGGCTCGGCATCGACGATGGCCTTCATCGCTTCCTCTGTGCGCATGAATGCCGGTCCCTTACCTTCAAATTGATCCAGCATCATCAGCCAGTTGCGGAGATTGGCCGGGATGGGTTTCACCAGGCCGTAGGGAGCCCATTTCTCGAGCTCGTCTCTTCGTTCAACCATGTACTCGCCACCGAGTGCGGTTGTCGCGCGGGATTTGAACAGCAGGAACCAGGCACCTACCGGACCATAAGCATCCTTAAAGCGGACCGGAATGAAGCGAACTTCCTGGCAGGTGTGCTCGGCACCGGCCTTCATCATGAAGTAGCAACTGGAACCGCTATTGAAAGGCGGATACCAGCTTCGGCCAAAGCCTTCACCTGTCGACCTGGGTTTGAAGACATGCACTGCACCACCCATGGCGCAAAAGACCGCCTTAGCTTTGAATACATAGAACTTGTTCTCGCGAGTACTAAAACCAACTGCACCGGCGATACGATTGCCATCGAGAAGGGGTTCGGTGATGAATACGCGCTCGTAAATCTCACCCTTATCACCCAGCGAGGCAAGCGCGTTCTTGGCGGCCTCAGCGACGATGATCTTGTATGATTCTCCATTGATCATCAACTGCCAGGCACCCTCAAATACGTAGTTGCCATCAGCATCGGTCCAAATTGGCAGACCCCACTTTTCGAACAGGTGAACTGTTCCATCAACGTGCCTGGCGATATCATAGACCAGGTCTTCGCGGCTGACACCCATTAAATCCTGGCGCACATAGTTCACATAGTCTTCGGGTGTTCGGCCCTTTGCCTTCATTCCCACATACTGGTTCAAAGCGGAAAGCCCCATAGCAACCGCACCGGAGCGGTCCATGGCAGCTTTATCCACCACTGTTACCTTGACGTTATTCTTCTTGGCCCAGTAGGCTGCTTCGACGGCAGCGCCACAGGAGGCCATTCCACCACCGATAATCAGAAGATCGGTGGTCACTTCAACAGTTTCAAAATCACTTGATTTCAATGTCATTTCTTAATCGCCTCCTCTATTACTTCTTGAGTGTCGGTAACGCATCCACGTACAGACATTCAGGTTCGCTCATCAGGATCGGGCTCTTGAGATCGTCGGCCGCCGGATCGGTCTTGAAGCCGCCATCGGGTACTGCCTGACCTTCGGGGGTAGTTCGGATCGGGAACTTGAATCGCTTCAGGGTTCCGTTCCTGAATTTTACCGTCCACATAATATCTTCTGAACCCCGGAGCGGCGTGGCCTGTGCGCCCATGGGCACAAAGTCCGCATAACCTCTGACCGCCATCGCCTGCTGAGGGCAGATTTTCACGCAGCACATGCACTCCCAGCACATTTTGGGATCCCGATTATAGGCCTTCATGCGTTCTTTATCAAGAACCATCAGGTCATTCGGGCAGATGTGCATGCAGGCAGTCTTGTCCTGGCCTTTACAGCCGTCGCACTTTTCCTCGATTACATAACTTGGCATACTATCCTCCTTTTATGATTTGCCTTAACTTTTGTACTCTTCATTTATAAATCCAAATTTAGTATCTTTTCCCTCAGCCTCACCTCCTCTGTTTTTAAAAACTCTTAATTCTAAAACATACATTAAGTATTAGTCTTTCGCCCTGTCACTCTGATAGTAATCCATTAAAATCTTGGCGACTTCAGGCCGGGAGAACTCGGGTGGCGGAGCCTGCCCGTTCGAAAGCATTTCTCGTACCTTCGTGCCGGAAAGCATAAGGTAATCTTCATTGGAATGCGGGCAATCCCGAATCATTACAATGTCCTGGCACTTGTTACACCAGACGGTATGATCTCCTCTGTAAATATTGATCTCTAATGCATCTTTGGGAATTTGATCGAATATCGTCTGGGCATCGAAAGGCCCATAGTAATCTCCAACACCGGCATGATCGCGCCCGGTAATCAGGCATGTGGACCCCATATTCTGGCGGAAAATGGCATGAAGCAACGCTTCTCTGGGGCCGGCATATAACATATCGTATCCATAACCTGTTATCTCCGCAGTATTCGGCTCAAAGTAAATCTCCACCATTTTACGAATAGCGGCATCACGGACATCAGCAGGAATATCGCCTTTCTTCAGCCGGCCCAAGAGCATATGAATGATGGCGCCATCAGCGTTTTCCGCTTTCATAGCCATCTTACACAGCTCTTCGTGAGCACGATGCATAGGATTACGCGTCTGGAAAGCAACTACTTTCTTCCATCCGTTCTTTTTAATCATCTCCCTTATTTGTTCCGCGGTACGGAAAGTTCCAGGGAACTCTTTTTCGAAATAGGAGAAGCTCAGAACCTGGATCGGACCGGCAATGAAGGATCTGCCCTGATCCATCCACACGGCAACGCCCGGGTGGTTGATATCAGTCGTTCCATATATCTGCTGAGCCATTTTAGTCATTTGCTCGTCTGTCGCTTCATCGATTCGCTCAACATCCTGGATGGCCAGCACCGGATTGCCTGAAACGTTGGGATCACGAAGTGCGATCCGCTTGGCATCCTTGATCGGAGAGGAATCTTTCACCACATTTACAATGGGTACGGGCCAGAAGAGGCCGTCTTTGGTCTGCATCTTCTCGGCAACCAGTAACGATTCCTCGAGGTCCATATATCCTTTTAAGGGGTTGAAATATCCGCCGCCGAGCATGACGGCATTGGCTGCCGCCTGTGAACATACCACTATCGACGGCAAGGTTTCGGCTTCTTTCGTCAGTTCCGCTCTTTTAGCATCATCAGATACGTATAGTGGATTGAGTGTGTCTGAACCATGGGGTTTGATCAATTCGTCTGCCATTTCCTCTCCAGCTTTAAGATTTTTACTTTTTTGGGTGCATAACCTAAAAAAAGGTACAAGCCCCCAAAATACCGAGAGAAATCTTATCAATTACCGGGCATGGAATCATCGGCTGGCCGACTTATGCCAGAGTGAAAAAAAGGCCTAGAAAGGTACCTCGCAATTTAAGTAAATTTGCTTATTGACCTTTTGTGGTCATAAGCAAATTGCGCTATAATAGATCAAGGTTTTAGCTGAAAACCATTTAACGAACTGGAAATAAGAACCGGGGGAACTGTATAATATTGCTGCTATGACTATACGAATTATCATCGCTGATGACCACAAAGTCGTTCGTGAAGGCACCAGAGAACTTTTGCAAAAAGAATCAGACCTGGAGGTAGTTGGAGAAGCCGGGGACGGTGGGGAAGCAGTCAAACTGGTTAAGGAACTTCAACCGGATGTGGTGATCATGGATATCGCCATGCCGGGGCTGAACGGGATCGAGGCAACCAAGCAGATAAAGACGTTGTTTCCGCGTATTGCCGTGCTTATCCTGACTGCTTATGAGTATGACCAGTACGTTTTCGCTTTGCTGGAGGCCGGCGCCGCAGGGTACCTGCTGAAAGATGTTCGTGGGCAGGAGGTTATTGAAGCAGTTCGCGCCGTTCATGGAGGCGAATCAGTCCTGCATCCGGTCGTGGCTCGCAAGGCGCTCGATCATTTCGTCCATGCCGAGGAAAAGAAAGAGGAATCCGCCAAGGTCCAGCCCCTCACGGACCGTGAAATCGAGGTGCTGCGGCTTGCCGCCAGAGGACACGGAAATAAGGAAATCGCCACCGAGCTTGAATTGAGCGTCCGAACGATCCAGGCTCATTTGGGAAACATCTTCAACAAACTCAAGGTAGGCTCACGCACCGAGGCAGTGATAGCCGGATTGAAAACCGGCCTGCTGTCGCTCGATGACATCAAGGGAAAAGAAGGCGATTAATATCATAACGATTCACATATATAGATTCGTTTACTTCCTTCGATTACCTCATGCTTGAAAATGGTAGAAAAGAATAAGAAAGAGACCGGCACCAAATCCTCCCGAGCTAAATCAGCTAGCACAGTAGCCACAGCCAGGACCAGTCCGTCGAGTGATGGCGAACAGAAGTTGGCGGCACTCAGTGCTATCTCCGATCTCATTACGCAATCACTGGAAAGTAGAGCAGTTCTCGAGCGCGCCAGTGATAGAATTCAAGAGTTGATGAGCGCGGATGCGATCCTCGCATTTCTTCTGGATGAACGGGGTGAATATCTGCAATTGCAATTGCATAATGGCGTTTCCGAAAGCTTTGTAGATGGTGTCCGTCGAATCAGGGTTGGCGAAGGATTCAATGGTAAAGTCGCTTTGACGGGAGAACCACTGATTATTGATAACGCTACCATCAACCCACTGCTTCGTAAGCAAGTGGTGATTACCGAAGGGATTAAAACCCAACTCATTGTTCCCTTGAAGGCAAAAGGTGTCACCATTGGAACCGTCTGCGTGGCACGGCGTAATCCGGTCAAATTCACCGCAGAAGAAGCTGGTTTGCTACGAAGCATCGGCAATCAGATCGGCGCGACGCTGGAGAACGCCCGTTTGTATCAGGAGATGAAAGAAACCCTAAAGCAGTTGCAACGCTCCGAGGAAAGGTATCGCGACCTGTTTGAAAACGCAAGTGATGCCATCTGGGTACATGATTTGAAAGGCAAAACCATTGCCGCCAATGCCGCATGCGAACGGGTGACAGGTTACAGCTCGGCAGAACTGAAGAAAATACACATCGACACACTTATGGATTTGTTTGGAAAATCATGTATCGAGCACATCGAAAAGGACCTTCTGCATGAAGATCCTTCACTGGACCATCGTTGTGAGGTTAAACTCGATAAAAAAGACGGCACCAAAGCCATTCTGGAGCTGACAACAAGCCTTATCGCTCACGAAGGGGCATCCGAGAACTTTCAGCACGCCGCCAGAGATGTTACCGACGAGCGGCGCATGCAGGAAAACCTACGATATTACCTCCAGCAGGTCACCCGGGCTCAGGAGGAAGAACGCAAGCGCATAGCTCGTGAGCTTCATGATGAAACACTTCAGAACCTGATCGTTATATCGCGTCAGCTAGAGAAAATCACCTCCAGCGAAGCGTTATGGGAAGAAAGTCTTGAAACGGTCCGCGGGCTTAAAAAGCAAATCGAAGCCGCGGTGCAGGAAATCCGCCGTTTCAGCCATGATCTGAGGCCTTCGGTTCTAGACGACCTGGGCCTGCTGCCTGCATTGGAAATTCTGGCTGAGGACCTCGAAAAACAGGGGATCATTACCACATTCCAGGCCCTTGGCGAGGCAAGACGACTCAGCCCTGAAGCGGAGGTTATGCTGTTCCGAATCGCACAGGAGGCTACACGAAATATCTGGCGTCATTCCGAAGCATCAAAGGCGGAGATGTCAATTGAGTTCTTCGATTCCCGGCTGAAAATGACCATTAAGGATAACGGGAAGGGTTTCCAGCTCCCGCACAGTCTTGGAGATCAGGCCAGTATGGGGAAAATGGGTTTGGCGGGAATGCAGGAACGGGTTCGCCTGCTCGGCGGCACCCTGAGCCTGGATTCACATTTGAATAACGGGACGATAATAACAGTCGAAGTTCGGATTTAGAGTGCCGGGGCAACAACACGAATACTTCGTCAACTAATACATTATGTACTGTCATTTGAATACTTCGAATCAGCAGCTACCTGAGGTACACTTGTAAGACGGTCAAACAGGGATACCTATTCAGCAGAAAAGATACCAAGAAGATAAGCAACGGTGCCTACAGAAAATAGATGAATTTGCTTAATCATGTAAGTCATTGGTAGGCATTTGTGCTTAAAATCAAGGGCAGTGCCTAAGCCTTTTATTCGGTAAATCTATAAGCCTGCCTGCCGATGCTCGCTGGATACAGTGGGTGATACGATTATCAAAGAAATAAAAGGATGTTCACCTCGTCAAACGTGTCCATTAATGAGGCCTCTTGGCAAAGGAAGGCATAGCTGTCAAGAGGTTATTGTTGTGGTATCAAGCCAATAACAATAGATAGAGAATATTCTAAAAAAGGAGGTTAGGTATATGAGTGAAACCCCAATGATGGATGAACTCGAAAAAGGGCCCTGGCCAAGTTTTGTAACTGAACTAAAGCGGGCCGGGAAATCAAACGCTAAGCTGAAAGAAGCGGCAAATGATCTGCTCAAGCAGCAAGAGGAGGCTTTCCAGGAAAAGCAGGGCCTGTGGAAGCACGGTGGGATTGTCGGTGTGAAAGGATACGGCGGTGGCGTAATCGGGCGGTATCATCAGCGCCCTGAACAGTATCCGGCACTGGAACACTTCCATACAATGCGCGTCAATCACCCCTGCGGCTGGTTCTATACCACCGATAAACTTCGGGAGGTTTGCGATATCTGGGATCGGCATGGCTGCGGATTGACGAACTTTCACGGTTCGACCGGAGACATCATTTTCCTGGGAACCACAAGCGACGAATTACAGCCAACCTTTGATGACCTGTCCGATCATGGGTGGGACCTCGGCGGTTCGGGGTCAGCTTTAAGAACCCCGACAGGTTGTG
>CAZDMY010000052.1:0-4534 GCA_964506405.1 uncultured Dehalococcoidia bacterium
ACTTAAGGTTCAGGGGATCGAAGCCATCAACGGCAGCCCGATCCTGGATATCAAACCCCAGACCGGCGATCAATTCGATGCCGAGGAGCGCCGGGTCCCTGAGTGGATCCGCGAGTTTCACCAGGCGTTCGATGAGGCAGAAATTAATGAATGAAATAATACTGAAACCGGTTGGCGTTGTTCGCAGCGACATCAAGGAACCCAGTCTGAAGGCCCATTCCGGCGACCTGAACTGGGAGAGCGAAGACCTTCCAGCTTCACACTCAACGGCCAGTGTTTCTGCAATCGTTATCGATCCGGAATATGCCGGAATTCTCGATGGGATCGAGGACTTTTCCCATCTGCTCGTCCTTTACTGGGCTCACAAAGTCGATGCAGACGGACGTAAACTAACCAAGGTCCACCCAATGGGAAGAAAAGATCTGCCGCTGGTGGGTGTGTTTTCCACCTGCAGTCCGGCGCGTCCCAATCCGGTGCTGGCCATCGCTGTCCGGTTGCTGGAGCGGGACGGGTACACGCTTCGAGTGGAAGGGCTGGATGCCGTCGACAGCAGCCCGGTAGTGGATATCAAGCCCTATCTTCCCTCATATTATTCCATACCGGATGCGAGGCTCTCTGACTGGATGAACCAGATCATGGAGGAGATGGGAAGGTGATAATGAGATTTCACCCTCACCCTAGCCCTCTCCCTCAAGGGAGAGGAAAAAAGGTACTCTCGCCCCTTCGTGGGAGAGAGTGAGAGGAAAAAGGTACTCTCGCCCCTTCGTGGGAGAGAGTTAGAGGGGAAAAGGTACTCTCGCCCCTTCGTGGGAGAGAGTTAGAGAGAGGGGGTTGAGCGCTAAATGTTCACTAAACAAAACCTGATCACCTACCTGGTCGCGGTGATCGCCATACTGACGCTGAACTTTTTTCTGCCCCGGATGATGCCGGGCGATCCGATCATGGCCATCTACGGCGACGAAGCGCTGGTTCAGATGAGCCCGGAACTTAAAGCCGATTTAACCGAGCGCTTTGCCCTCGATCAATCGCTCGGCGAGCAATTCGTTTCTTACTGGACTGCGATCTTCCATGGAGACCTGGGATATTCCTACTCCAACAATGCGCCGGTGACGGAGGTCATCTTCGGTCGGTTACACTGGACCCTGCTGCTGGCCGGGTTGGCCCTGATCCTGTCCACATTGTTCGGCATCCTTCTAGGTATTGAATCCGGCTGGAGACGAGGGAGCAAATTCGACAGCGGAACTCTCTCCGGGATGGTTGGATTAAGCGGATTCCCGGATTTCTTCCTGGGGATTCTCTTACTACTGCTGTTCGCAGTCAATCTGGAGCTGCTGCCGCTGTTCGGGGCGGAGGAGGCCTACTCGGGACTAAACGGGATCGACCGGCTGATCGATATCGGGGAACACCTTCTGCTGCCACTGATCGCACTGACCCTTGCCCGCATCACCGCCGCTTATCTGCTGACCCGAAACACCATGATCGGGGTATTGAAGGAACCTTATATCCTGTTAGCCAGAGCTAAAGGACTCAAGCCGCGCTCCGTCAAATACCGCCATGCGGGCCGAAACTCGATGCTGCCGGTAATGACTCAGACCGGCATCTGGATAGGGCGGTTGGTCACCGGGGTATTGTTCATCGAAGTGGTCTTCGCCTATCCCGGCATCGGACTCACGACTTACGATGCCCTGACTTTTCGTGATTACCCGCTGTTGCAGGGCCTGCTTCTGATATCCGCGCTCTGCGTGCTCGGTGCCAATCTGATCATCGATCTACTCTATCATAAAGCCGATCCGAGGGTAAACTATGCACGTTGATCCAAAAAAAGAGGTGGTCAGGAGCACCGGCGGCAAGATCGGGCTTGGATTGCTGCTGATCGTCATAATGATGGCCATCTTCGCCCCTTTGCTGGCCACTGACGACCCGCTGACCCAGACAGTCGATTCCCTTCAATCCCCCTCCTGGGATCACCCTCTCGGAACCAATCATGCGGGGCAGGATATCTGGAGTCAGCTCGTCTACGGTGCACGCACATCGCTGCTGGTGGGATTGCTGGTAGCGGTGCTCTCAACCGTCCTGGCAGCATTATTTGGAACTTCGGCAGCACTCCTTGGAGGGATCTATGACCGCATTGTCATGCGGGTGGTGGATGCCTTCATCGTCATTCCCATGATTATCCTCCTGATTCTTCTTTCGGTATACGTCGATCCAAATCTTGGCAGCGGGGCATCGGCGGGCATCGAAACCTTCATATGGATTGTAATGGCCGGATTCACATTTTATATGGTACGCAGTCTGGGATGGGTCGGATTGCTGATCATGGGACCGGTGATTGCTCTGATCATCCTTTCCCGAAATCTGCTCCCCGGCACCGGGGGACTTATCATCGTGCTTTCGCTCCTATGCTGGCAGGGTGGCGCCCGGACGCTTCGGGCCCAGGCACTTTCACTCAAGGAAAGTTCCCACATCGCAGCGGCGAGAGGATTCGGTGGCGGCACATGGTACGTCATGCGCCGGCACATCATCCCCGACCTGGGGCCTTTACTGGTAGCGGATTTCGTTTTCTGCGTCCGGCGGGCGGTGTTCCTTCAGGCTGGACTGGCGTTCCTCGGTATCGGCGATCCCAATGTGGTAAGCTGGGGGAGTATGATCGATGATGCCCGGGCATGGATATTTCTCGATGTCTGGCAATGGTGGTTGATACCCGCCGGGGCCGCTCTTTCGATAACCATCGTGGCCATTACCCTTATCGGCTCCGCTCTCGAACCGGCGCTGGACCCCAGGCTCAGAGGTGAGATCAGTGCTCAGAATTGACGGATTGAGAGTCAGTTTCGGCATGGAACAAATTCTTCGAGGGATCAACCTCGAAGTGGCCGACGGCGAATGCCTGGCCATCATTGGGGAATCGGGAGCCGGAAAAACGACTTTAGGACTGAGCATTATGGGGCTCCTGAACGGCAATGCAGACGGACATATCATGCTCGGTGATACCGACCTCTTGTCACTTTCCGAAGAGGAGATGCGCCGGCTGCGGTGGGACCGCGTAGCCATTGCCTTCCAGAGCGCTCAGGATCGGTTGAATCCCACTCACCGGATTCTCGACCAGGTAGCCGAACCGCTGATTGCTCACAAATTATGCAGCAAATCGGAGGCCGGAGAAAAGGCCGCTGCCCTCCTGGCGGCCGCCGGGCTTTTACCTGAGAAATGCTCCCAATATCCGCATGAACTCAGCGGGGGTGAGCAGCAGCGGGTATTGATCGCCCTGGCGCTGGTGGGCGACCCGGAACTGCTTATCCTTGATGAGCCAATTTCATCTCTCGATGCCGAATCCCGGATAGCAATGATGGACTTCCTGCGGCAGGCGATAAAGAACCGGATGACCCTGGTGGTCACCCACGACCTCTCTACCGCGGCCAGGCTGGCTTCAAAAACAGCTACACTCTATGGGGGACGGATCATTGAGCTGGGGCCAACAGAAGAAATGCTCGCAAAGCCTCGCCATCCTTACACCCGGGCATTGCTCCGGTCATATCCAAATATGACCACCTTGAAGGATTTGCAGGGCATCAAGGGCCGGATGGTTCGGCAAGTGACCGGCTGCGCCTTCCATCCCCGATGCACCCAGGCCATCCCAATCTGCAGCGATCAAATCCCGCCACTCGAGGATCATGAAGGGCGAACAGTCGCCTGCCATCGTGGAGGGATTATTCCAGCACTCACGGCCGATGACTTGAGTAAATCTTTCGGCACGCTCAAGGCAGTCGATGGGATCAGCTTGATACTGGAACATGGCGAAACGCTGGCGCTGGTGGGACAGAGCGGATCGGGGAAAACGACGCTGGCCCGCATGCTCAGCGGGATTCTCGAACCAGACAGCGGCAGGATGTCGCTCGAAGAAAAACTCTATGACTCCAAAGGGAAGGACTTTCATCGCGCTGTTCAACTGGTTTTTCAAAATCCGGGCGAGGCCTTAAGCCACCGGATGACAGTGATGGAGGCGGTCTGCGAGCCATTAGAAATTCAGGGGATCGGAACCAAATCGGAGCGAGAGGATATCGTCCGAAAGGTTATCGAAGAGGTAGAATTGCCTGTCACCGAGGAATTCCTGGATGAGTACCCCCACCACCTGAGCGGAGGCGAGTTACAACGAGTGAACATCGCCCGCGCGCTGGTACTCAGTCCGAAAGTACTTATCGCCGACGAACCCACCGCTTTTCTGGATTCTAGCATTCAGGCCAAGATACTTAAACTGCTGTTGAACTTACAGGAGAACCGGGGATTGAGTATGCTCTTCATCACGCATGATATCGCAGTTGCACGCAAGATCAGCGACCGGATTGCAGTGATGCAAACTGGTAAGATCGTCGAGCGGGGGCTGACCAGCCGGATCATCGCCAATCCATCACATCCTTACACAAGAGGACTACTGGGTGCCGCCGCCGAGCTGCATTCGGATATGGATCAACCTTATCCGTTTGAATCCTCTATAATACAATAGAGAATGCCTGTATACGAATCATCTCCCGAGCCCCATAGC
>CAZDMY010000052.1:4544-10998 GCA_964506405.1 uncultured Dehalococcoidia bacterium
AGCCACTCATTTGGCCAGGATAAGAAACGACCCGGTGAGACCCGCACTATTATCGTTATCGCCATTACCGGCATGATGATGGTGGTCGAGGTGGTCACCGGCATTATCTTCGGTTCGATGGCACTGCTGGCCGACGGACTGCACATGGCATCCCACACAGCAGCTTTGGGCATCAACGTTTTTGCTTACGTGTACGCACGACGTCACGCACAGGATGAGCGATTCAGCTTTGGCACTGGTAAAGTCAATGCCCTGGGTGGATTTACCGGCGCCGTGCTCCTGTCCATTTTTGCGCTTGTTATGGCGGGAGAGAGTATCGAGAGAATCATCAATCCCGTGGATATTGCCTTTAACCAGGCGATTATGGTAGCAGTAGCAGGGCTTGTCGTTAACGGTGCCTCAGTGAAAATACTCGGGCTGCACCGTCACTATGAAGAATTTGAACATGATGAGCACACGCATGATCAGCATCATGACCATAATCTGAGAGCCGCATACCTTCATGTGCTGGCCGATGCACTCACCTCGGTCCTGGCGATTGTCGCACTGACATTGGCCAAGTACGCCGACCTGATCTGGATGGACCCGGTTATGGGAATCGCCGGCGCCCTCCTGGTATCGGTATGGGCTTTCAGTTTACTTCGTAACACCAGTCACCTGTTACTCGATCGTCAGGGACCCGACCAGATCTGCAAACAAATAAGGGACGCTATCGAGGGGGATGGCGAGAGCCAGGTGGTTGACCTGCACGTCTGGTCGGTCGGACCCGGTATTTACAGCACCGTTGTCAGCGTGGCCACCAACAAACCCAAATCGGCCGACGACTATAAGAAACGATTGCCGCACCATGTCGGGCTGGTGCACGTAACGATCGAGGTTAACCAGAAAACAGCCCGCTAGGAGTTTATAGCCAGACCTGAATTGTTTGGAGTACAAATTCAACCACGAAGGAGCTAATAGTCATGGAACTTCAACCCGAGATGTTCAAGAAGATACTGCCCCTGCCGGTAACGGTGATCACCACCATCGACAGCAACGGTATCGTTAATGCGGCCCCCTACGGGTGTGTAATGCCGATACTCAGGCCGCTGGATTTAATCGCCATCGCTTCTGCGCTCCCGCGAGACACTCTCCGCAACATCCGCGAGACCCGCGAATTCGTGGTGAATATCATCGGCCGGCCCCGGTTCAAAGAAGCGATGCAGACTTCGAAAAACTACCCACCGGAGGTCAACGAACTGGAAGCGGTCGGACTGGAAGCGGCCCCCTCGAAGAAGGTTTCACCGCCCCGGATGAAAGATGCTCTGGGCTGGATTGAAGCCGTCCTGGAGGAGGAAGTGCTGCGGGAGAACTATTCACTGATCATCGGGAAAGTCGTCTGCGCCGAGATCAACGATGAGATCCTGGAAGATGGCAAGCTGAGCGAATTCCCCGCAATCATGCTGAGGC
Source organism: uncultured Dehalococcoidia bacterium (assembly GCA_964506405.1). Lineage (GTDB taxonomy): Bacteria > Chloroflexota > Dehalococcoidia > SZUA-161 > SpSt-899 > JBGLNL01. The sequence goes on from CAZDMY010000052.1 coordinate 5,994, forward strand.
CGGATTTCCGGGTTATCGGGGAGAAGATTGATAGCGTAGAGGAGACCATCCAGATGTTCCTGCCTCCGGAACAAAGGCTTGACTGATTCCCCGCGATTCCAGTTTGCGAGAGTAGGAACGTCAGTCTTTCTTACTATGGTATAATTCTATAGAGGTGCCATATGAATAGCATAAAGACAAAATTAAGTGATGGTGGCAGAATAGTCATACCTGTGGCATATCGAAAAGAATTGGGCATCAATCCGGGAGATGATGTAGTGTTGACCCTGGAGGAAGGAGAAATCAGGCTGATGACTGCCCGTCAGGCGATAAAACGTGCTCAGAAGATGGTACGCCGATATGTACCAGCGGACGTTTCTTTATCCAAAGAATTCATTCAAGAGCGTCGTGAAGAGGCAGTGAATGAGTAGGGTTGTTCTGGATGCATCGGCATTGCTGTCTTTACTTAATAATGAAGCAGGGGCAGACCTCGTAGCGGAATATATTTCGGAAGCGGTGATCAATGCGGTGAATTTATCAGAGGTGGTGGGAAAACTTTCCAAAGCAGGTATGCCTGAGGAAGTAATCAGACATGCACTAAAAGGACTTGATCTTGAAGTGGTTTCATTCGATGAAGAAGATGCTTATAGTGCAGGTTTGCTGCGTCCTGTTACAGATAAATCCGGCCTCTCACTTGGGGATCGCGTTTGCATGGACACGGCACGAAGGCTCGGCATTCCGGCTTTGACGGCCGATAAGGCATGGGAAGCGCTTTCTGTGGGAATTGAAATCAGCCTCATACGTTGACCTCAATGATCGTGGGATTCTGTGAGGCGCTTTTGCTAACATAGCTGAGGAGATAACCAGACGCCTTCCCGCCTCAGGATTCAGGTAGATAACCCTTTTCGACGGCGTCATCGATCAGCGAAACAACGTACTGCCAGAGCCGCTCAGACGAACTGCGGATCTGAAGCATGCGGTCCAGTACCTGCTGCCTGGCAATGCCGTGCTCCTGCCATCCCATGCCGGCTGTGTAGTAGTTGTGAAGCAGGGGCATTAGCCTATCGAGAGTGTGAGCGAATTTGGCCTCGGAGGTGAGCCCCTCCTCGAATTCCTCCCACAGATTCCTGAATGATTCCCCCTGTTCGACGGGTAGCAAACCGAAAAGTCTCTCCGCCGCCATGCGCTCGCGATGGGACTGATCCGCTGCTGCAACCTCATCATAGCAGTGAGTATCTCCGGCATCGATCTCGACGATGTCATGAATCAAACACATATTCGCCACCCGGCTGATCTCGATATCTTCATCAGCGTATTCCGACAGGACGAGTGCCATTACGGCTATATGCCAGCTATGCTCGGAATCATTCTCCCGACGCTGTGAATCGATGACATAAGAACGGCGCAGGACATCCTTCAGTTTATCGATCTCCAGGATAAATTGAATCTGCCGGTCCAGACGAGCATCTTTCACCATAACACCGCCATGATCTATCATAGCGGCGCGCGTTGACAAATGCCATAATTCCGTCTATCCTCTATTGAGCATTTCTTTCGCCTGCGGCGTCTTATATTCAGAATCCACTTAGAAGGAGGCTATTCATGAGGTTGTCACATACAATAATGGTATTTCTTATCCTGGTACTTGTAGGGTCGATGGCGGGGTGTGTTTCAGAATCAAATCTTATAGCCAGCACCAATGTGGAACGCTATATTGCGATGGCACCCGGCACATTCTACGCCGGGGAGAGAGCAGCAGTCGCTTTCACCTTGCTGGGAGGAGAGGGCGAATTAACCAGGGATGAAGTAAAAGTCTCACTTGTAGATTCATCGGGTAGTGAAATTGTCTCTGAAAAAAGCCGGATCAACGGCAAGGGAGAAGTGCAATTCTCCGTTCCGGAGGGAACCCCCGAAGGGACATATGAGGTCCGGATCGAAGGCTCCCATTTTCATGACAAATCCACTGTACGAGTCGAAAAAAACCTGCTGGTTTTTGTAGAGACGGACAAACCGATCTATAAGCCCGGGCAGACCATGCACATCCGGGCAATTACCATCAACTCTGAACTCCGCCCAATCGAGGAAAATGTCACGATTGAGGTTCTGGATGCCAAGGGCATCAAAATCTTTCGTAAGCAAGTAGAAACCGACGAATACGGGATGATCAGCCTCGATCTGCCGATATCGAGTGAACCCAACCTGGGCACATGGAAGATCACTGCGCTCGCTGAGGATTCCGAGACTCAACTTGATGTGGAGATAGAAGAATACGTCCTGCCTAAATATGAAATCACTGTAGAACTCCCCAAAGAATGGTATCTGGCCAGTGAAGCGATCGAAGGCACCATTAAGGCGGAATACAGCTTCGGCAAACCGGTCAAAGGCGAACTGAAGATTATCGCCAGCCGGTATGTCGGCCAGTGGGAGGAATATGCCACCTTCACGGCCAGCATAGATGGAGAGGCGGAATTCGACCTGCCCAAGGTCGGTTACGTAGCGGGGGTTCCCGGCCAGCAGGGAATGGGCAATGTCACGCTGGATGTAACGGTTACCGAGCAATCGACCGGATACGTCGAGCAGACCACCCGGATGTTGACGATCGCACAGAATCCTCTAAACATCGAACTTATACCGGAAAGCATTACTTTCAAGCCAGGGCTACCCTGTGATTTCATTATTATCACAGAAACCCCGAACAATGAACCCAGGGATGTTGAAGTAGAGGTGAGGATCACCTATATCGATGAGGATTACTCGGAGATCAAAGTTGAAACAAAGACCATCGATACTAAAGACGGGCTGGCTATCCTTTCACTGGATCCACCTGAAGACGCGACCGCGCTTCAGGTGGATGCCTCCGCTGAAGGCGCGCAAGCCTCAAGGGCCATTGAAGCCAGCTATTCCCCTTCCGGCAGTTTCATCCACGTTCAGCAAATCACCAGTGGTGTGATACCGGTAGGGCAGGAGGCTGCTTTTAGAGTTTATGCCACCAGGGAAGCAGCCAACTTTTACTACGAGGTCACTGCGCTGGATAAGGTAGTATTCAGCGATTACACCAAAGATAACGAGATCGCCTTTCAGGTGACTCCTCAAATGGCCCCTTCAGCGAAGTTGCTGGTCTACCAGATACTGCCCAACAGCGAAGTCGCTGCCGATTACATCCCGTTTGAAGTACAGGGTAATTATCCGAATCAGGTGGATGTCAGCTTCTCTACAGACCAGGCTCAACCAGGCGACGAAGTTACTATAGATGTTGAATCCGACGGTAAATCAAAGGTTGGCATTGCCGCCGTGGACCGGTCGGTATTCATCCTTGCTGAAAACCGGCTCAATCTGCAGCAGGTCTTCGACAAACTTGAAGCGCTCTATATGAAGCCGCAGGCAGAACTGCACGAAGTTACGCTATACGGCGACATCATTGTACGCGGCGCACAGGAGATGTTCGAAGATGCCGGGCTGGTGGTGATGAGCAACCAGAACATCCCGGAAGGGAAGCAATACGAGAGTCAGATGTGGTTTGCTGAAGAGGGGATGATGCGTCTGGCTGGCGGTGATTTCGCGATGGATGAAGCAGACGGTTTTGCTCCGCCGGTTCCAGCTCCTCAGGCAGTATTAAATGAATCCAAAGCTACGGGGCATAGTGGCGAACTGGCCGAAGTCGAGCGTGTGCGGCAATACTTCCCGGAAACCTGGCTCTGGCAGGAGTTCATCACCGATTCCAGCGGCAAGGCGGCCGTGAACGTCCAGGTTCCCGACACCATCACTACCTGGATGTTGAGGGCAGTTGCGCTTTCTGAGGAAAACGGTCTGGGAATCGGCGAGGCCCAACTGGTCACCTTCCAGCCGTTCTTCCTGAAGATCGATCTCCCCTACTCATGCATCCGGGGGGAAGAGTTCCCGGTAAAAGTGGCTATCTACAATTACCTCGATGAAAGCCAGGAGGTCTTCGTCACCATAGATCAGGCTGACTGGTTCAATCTTCTCGATAACGATGAGAAATCGGTGACGATAGCGCCCAACGAGATCGGGGGAGTGGAATTTAAGATCAGCCCGAAGACGATCGGCACCCAGGAGATCAAGATAACGGCCCGCAGCACCGAGGCGGCTGACGCTGCCATCAAAACAATCATCGTTGAGCCCGAGGGCGTGGCCCGGGAAGTGGTACAGAACCTGACTCTGTCCGATGGCAGCTCGCAAGCTGTAGATACGTCCATTCCGTTCGGGGCAGTGGCGGATTCGGGTCGGGCATATATTGCAATTACATCGAGCTTCCTGACCCAGACAATCGACGGACTTGAAGGTTTGCTGCAAATGCCCTTCGGCTGCGGCGAGCAGAACATGATCGTCTTCGCCCCCGATGTATTCATCACCAAGTACCTGGAGGAAACCGGCCAGATCAAACCTGAAATCATGGCAAAGGCTGAGAAACTGATGATCACCGGTTACCAGCGGGAACTGACCTACCGCCACCGCGACGGCAGCTTCTCCGCTTTCGGTGAGAGCGACGAAACCGGCAGCCTGTGGCTGACCGCGTTTGTCTTGAAGAGCTTCTCACAGGCAAAAGACTTGATGTACATCGATCCTGTTATTCTTGACGAAGCGGCGGATTGGATCATTTCCTATCAGAAATCCGACGGTTCGTTCGAATCGGTTGGGTTTATCTGCCATCAGGAGATCCTGGGCGGACTCCAGGGGAAAGACGCACTTACTGCCTATGTGGCCATCGCGTTGATGGAAGCCGGCGAAAACTCGGCTTCAGCAAAGGCCGTCGATTACCTGGAAGAACAGCTCGATGATATGAACGATGCCTACACAGTGGCCATTACAGCCTATGCATTGGAACTGGCAGGCAGCGATCAGGCGGATCGAGCGTACAACCAGCTGATGGAACTGGCCCAGGAAGACGAAAACGGCCTGCACTGGGGCGAAAGCGGTGGCATCATGCCCTATGATGAAGAACCAGGATTTGCTCCACGTTCGATGCGCATGCCACAGATACAGAGTGCCGTGGTGGAGACCACCGGTT
>CAZDMY010000053.1:0-9178 GCA_964506405.1 uncultured Dehalococcoidia bacterium
GGGCGTACTGGCAGCCGTGATAATGTTGCCATTGGTTCAGGCCCAGGGAGGTAGTACCATCTACGTGAAATCGGGCTCAAGCGGCAGCGGCACTTCGTGGGCGGATGCCTATGGAGACCTGCAATCGGCACTTGATGCAGCCAGCGCCGGAGACGAGATCTGGGTGGCAGCCGGAACCTATAAGCCCACCGCCGAGCACGGCGGCACGGGAGACCGGTATCAATCCTTCCAGATGAAGGATGAGGTGGCCATCTATGGCGGGTTTCCGGCAACCGGCGCTCCGGATATGAGCGATCGGGACTGGCAGGCAAATGAGACTGTCTTAAGCGGGGATATCGGCACCGTCGGTGATAGTTCGGATAACTGCTACCACGTGTTCTATCACCCGAACAGCCTCACTTTAAGCGGCTCTGCCATTCTGGATGGATTCACCATTACAAAAGGAAATGCTAATGGTAGCGGGGATCATTATTATGGCGGTGGTATGTTCAATGACGGTACCGGCACCACCTGCGAACCAGTGATCATCAACTGTACCTTTTTCGGGAACAACGCCCAAAGGGACGGGGGAGGATTTTACGCTTATGAGTCCTCATTAGCAGTAATAAACTGTATTTTTGTTTCTAATTCGGCGTTTGCTGGAGCAGCTACGTCGATATATTTCAGTAATAGGCCCATACTTACTAATTGCATATTTACGAATAACGACGCTACGTTGGCAGGAGCTTCATATATAGAGGACTCAGACAATGTCCAGTGGACCAACTGTATTATGTGGGGAAATGAACCATCTAATGGAAATATATATGTGAACATCAGTAGCCTTGACGTAACTTATTGCGATGTCGAGGGTGACAGTAGCAAACCCTGGTTCGGTACAGGGTGCATCGATACCGATCCACTGTGGGTCGACCCTGTAAACGGGGATTTTCATCTTAAAGCTCATTCCCCCTGTATAAATGCGGGGACCAACGGGGCTACCAATTTGCCGGATGTCGATTTTGACGGGCAGGCCCGAATCGTCGGGGGAACCGTCGACATGGGAGTGGACGAAGCTGCGGTGGGCATCGGTATCCAGGTCAATCTGCAGGGGGCAAATCGTCCTAATGAGGGATGGGAAGTGCCCATCAACGTGGGGTTCTATCCGGCCAACAGCAAGAATAGCTGGTTGCTGGAGCCCGGTTCGGCTACCTATTATTTCAGTGGTACTACCACTGCGGTCTCCACAGTCAGTGGTACGAGAGCCTATTTCCAGTGCCCGGATCCGGTGGTGCCCGGCACTTACGATATCACTGCCGATAGTTCAACGACGCTGCTGAATGTAAAAAAAGCCGTTTACGTCGAATAAGGCATCAAATAACTCGTTCACCGGCTATTTCTTCGAGAGGTATTGGGCTGTCTGCTGCTCACCGAATGGTTGTTTTGAGAAAGAACTTATGCGGGGATATTGGCATCATCATCAAACGATCGGCCCGCCCCGCTTTCCTCATAGCCCTCACCATCGGCCTGTACTGGCCCGCCATCCGCTGGCTGGGCAAGGCCTGGATCGAGAACGATTATTATAACCACGGGTTCTTCCTCCTGGCGGTCAGTCTTCTTCTCATCTGGTTCGCCCGGAACAGGATCAAACAAGCCCCGGTCACCAATCAACAGATCGGTCTTCCGGTGCTTCTGGTCGCCGGTGCATTGTATATCGCCGGGTTCGTGCTGCATCAGCCCGTACTGCTTTCCTTTTCACTTTTACTATTCATCCTCTCCCTTTGCTGGCAGTTCCTGGGAACGGCAAAGACCCGGATGATCTGGTTTCCGGTCCTGGTAATGGTCCTGGCCATACCGCTGCCTTCGTTTTCAGAGTTCGGGATCACCCTTCAGGACTGGTCGGCAAACGGGGCCAGCAATCTGGCGGATTTCTTCGGAATGGATGCCACCAGCAGCGGCAATGCTATCACCGTCGACGGCGTGGAATACGAAGTAGCGCCCGCCTGCAGCGGGCTTAACCGCATCATGCCGCTTTTCTCCTTAACCGCCATCCTGGCCTATCTGATGGCAGGCAGGTTATGGAAAAAGGGCGTGCTGCTGGCCCTGGTCATCCCGGTTGCCCTGTTTTCCAATATCATCCGGATACTGATCACCATGTGGGTCGGCTCGACCTGGGACCCGGATACCGCGCTGGGCTTCTTCCATGATTTCTCCAGTGCCGTGCTTTTCCTGCTGGCAGTGGGCATCATCGTGCTGATAGCCTGGGCGCTCGGTATGCTTCATCTGCGAAAAGAAGTGATTTCATGAAGCGTTTTGGATTGAGGCTGACCACCGCCGTTGTTATGGTATTTGCAGGTATCGCTCTGCTATCCACAACTTATCAGGACCTCTTTATGCACGGGATCTGGATGATCGATACCGAGTTGAATGAAGCCGGAGAGAATTCCTTTTTTGTGCGGACCAAAGTGGATTTCGGTAAAGGCAGTTATATGGAATCCCTCCCCAATGACATCGACGACTGGTACGGGGCAGGCGATTACGATTGGGAACATATTAAAAAGGCTCTGGGAGCCGATGCCATGCTGGTGCGTGCTTATACCAAGACCACCAATTATGAAGTGGCGTTTTTCCTGGTGGCCCAGAGCGACGACCCTTCCAGCTTCCATCCGCCGCCGGTTTGCTTCCGGGCCCAGGGTTACAACATCGAAGAGGAAGGGAGCGTCCGTTTCACTGTGCCGGAAACCGAATGGGCGGCGAAACACTGGCGTTCCGAACTGGAGGGGAATGTTTTCAAAGGAAGCTTCAGCGCCAAAACAATGGTGATCTCCAAGGAAGATAGAGAGGGAAATGTAACCGAGCGCATGGCGGTGCTATACTATTATGTGAAGCATGGGGGTGTGGTACCCGATAACATAACCATGGTGCAGACTTCGGCTGCCATTCAGAATGATCAGGCATACGATCGAACCTTTGAGATGTGCAAAGAACTGATGGGGGATATGATGCCGGTGCTGTTCGAGCCGGATATAATCGATAAGGAAACCACCGCATCGTACGTTGTCGGCGAGTTTGGAGTTTTTGGATACTTAATGATCATCGGCGGATTTATGGTGCCGATTGCTGTTGCGTTCTTTCCTGTCCGTGTTTTAAGGATTCGTCGCAAAGGCCGGCCGTCTGCTGAGTGAGCGGGCTTAGGTGGAAAAGTACATGGATCAGCCATACAGCGCAGATACATACTCAAAACAGCAGAGTGTTTCACCAGCACTCTCGGTAGATGCAGATGCCCGGCAAGGTCCGCCACCGGACGTCATTGGCGGACTGAAGCCGATGTCTACCCGCCGAGCTTACATCTTTATTCTTTCGTATCTAAGTGTAGTCGCAAGTGCGGAAATCATCATCACTTACCACGACCCGAAAGCAGGGATAATCATTCACGGTATCTTGATGTTCCTGGTCTTTGCCCATGCTGCCTTTATCTACCCCTCCAGCAGGAATGTGGCCAACCTGCTCATGACGATCGGTATCGCCCCCCTGATCCGGGTGATTTCGCTCAGCACGCCGCTTTCCTCATTCAGCTATATCTACTGGTTCCTGGTCCTCAGTATCCCTCTGTTTGCTGCAATCCTGATGCTCAGAGCAATACAAGGTCTCACCGAAGAAGACCTGGGCTTAGTGATAAATACTCGTAAGCTGCACTGGGAATTCGGTATCATTGCTGCAGGATTTCCGCTCGGACTGGTTGAGTATTATATTCTCAAGCCGGAACCCATTATCGAAAGTATTACTGTGGGAAATATGGTGGCGCCGGTACTTATTTTTATCGTGTGCACCGGTCTGATCGAGGAGTTGATATTTCGTGGAATCATGCAGCATAACGCCAACCGCGTTTTCGGGGTTCCTGTGGGAATATTCTTGACCTCGATTCTTTTTGGATTTTTACATACCGGAAACCTCAATTCTTTGAGCGTGGTATTCGCATTCGCTGTAGGTATTCTCTATTCGTTGATCAGGATTCGCAGTGGCTCTATCTTCGGCATCTCCCTTTCACACGGAATACTCAATTCCGTCTTGTTCCTGGTGGCACCCCTTTACTGGTAGCTGATACTAGGTAATATCGACGAACGAAGTCGGATAGGTTCCGCGATAGATATTCCCCAGGTAGCCCTCGATGGATACTTCATCTCCCGATTTGAATTGTACACCGTTAATGCTGCATGTCCTGGCCGCCTCATCAATGAGCAAATCTTTGCATCCGACAATGCACACTTTCCCCAGCCTGGCGGCAGTGACCGCCGCGTGGGATGTGGCCCCACCTTTTCCGGTCAGCAAACCATCGCAATTGAACACCATTCCGATATCATCCGGCACGGTATCGCGCCGCACCAGTATCCGATAACGATTCGGTTGAAGCTCCTTCAGTTCCTCCAGATCCTTCATATCGAAGGCCAGCATACCGCTCAACGCCCCACCGCCAATCCCTATCCCCCTGCCCACAAGCTCCATTTGTTCCGGCGGAGTGGAAAACACCGGCCGTTTGTCCGACTTTTGAACATCCTGCCGCCGTGTTTGAAGTAGATATAGATCCTCCGCCCGGTCGCCTTCAAATGTAAACTCGATTTCCTGTGGGCCGAGATCGTATTTTTCCACCAGTTGAGACGCGATTCCCAACAGCTTTCCGTAGACTTGCGGAAACGCTGATTGCAGGGAAATATCCAGATCGTATTCATATTTGGTGCGCTGTTTTTCAGTCAGTGGCAACGTGTGCAGCCAGCCGGTTACAACGTCTTCGCCCTGGCTGCAGATGCGGAAATCGCCATACGGATTGATACCGGGCTTCCGCTCATACGGATCGTGCGTCAGCAGAACGCCTGTTCCCGACCTTTCACTGATATTCCCCAGGATCATTTTCTGGATAAGCACCGCCGTGCCCCATTCATCGGCAATCTGAAGGTGTTCGCGGTAGACTTTAGCACGATCGGAAGACCAGGAATCCATGACGATAATGATGGCTTCTTTCAACTGAGAGAAAGGGTCGTCCTTGATATCAACATCCCTCTCTCGAAGCAGGTTCTTATACTCAAGGGCTACATCCTTCATCTGTTCCCCGGTGAAATCGGTATTTCTCCCGATCTGGTGTTTAAATTCATAGTAAGAGTTTATCGAATCGAAAATGTCCCGCTCCATACCATACGCCATGCCCCAGCTTTGCAGAAAACGCCGGTAGCAATCCCAGGCAGTCCGACCCAGTTTTGGCTGCCGGCTCAATCCTTCGGCAATTTCGTCATTAATACCGACATTGAGAATCGTGCTCATGGCACCGGGCATTGACATTGCCGTCCCGGAACGGACCGAGAGCAAAAGCGGATTTCGAGGGTTTCCGAACTCGTATCCACTGATCGCCTCCAGTTTAGCGATATGATGCCATATCATTCTTTCGATTTCTTCCTGTATGCTGGGGTGATTCATAATAGCGAGCCGGTGCCGGAATACCTCTGTTGTAAGGATGAATCCCTCCGGAACGGGGAAACCCGCCGTATACATGGCCTTCAGAAAATACGCTTTAGCGCCCAGAAATATCTGGTTATCCAGGTGGGGCGAGGGCTCAGTTAATGAACTGATGGCCAGCTCGGGATCGTAGGTCATTACGTCATGAACCAGCTCTATACTGAAATTATCCGAGGTGCTTCTTATCGCACTGAGCGTGTGGGAAATGAAATTATCCAGCGTCTGGATAAGAAATGCCGAGGATAGCATTTTACGATAGAATTCCTCTGAGCGCTGATGAAGAGCCTGCCGAATCTCCGGTTCGGGAAGTTGATGCCGCTGAGGAATGTGCTGAGGGATGATCATTCGAAGCGGCTGATCGTAAGGGTGTAAGAAGTATTCTTCGATGATTTCCTTAACGTTCCGTTCCAGGAATTCAAAAATATTGGTGTACTGATTGAGCGAACAACTGGCGGAGGTAAAGCTGGCCTCCAGCATTTCCAGGTTTGAATTGAACCTTTCGTGAGTTATACCGTCGATTTCCATGCCTTCCCTTATCAAGGAAAGAACGCCGGCGATACGTTTCAAGTTCCTGGTAGTAATGTAATTCAGGTTGATATCCGCAATAATCTGCTCCATCAGTCGAGAGGCCAGATTTTCCAGCCGGAAGGTAAGGCCCAGCGCTTCGAATTTTGGTTCGGAATACCGCCCGTACATGGAGGGAATACCGGCGGCTACATGCCGTTTGTGATAGATCACCTCGGCAGCCTCACCGGGCTCTGGATTCAAAACCACATCCTTCAACCGGGCCATGAACTGGTATACCTGTTTGAGCATACCTGCTGTATCGTTGTCGTTCTGCATCAGGATCAATTGATCCAGATCCTCACTGGAGAAAACGTGGCTTTTCTTAAGCGTGGCAAAAACATCGCCCATTTCCAGCGAGTACTTTTCGCCCAGCAGCGAATGGATTTTTGTTAGCAATCGAATCCGGTCTTTGTCTCGTTCCTCGTAACCCTCCAGAGAATTGAGGTAACCCTCCACCACACCGGGAGCGAGTTCCAAGAGCCTCTCCGCGGAACAGCCCATGCGTTTACACAATTCGCGAACAATCTCGTGAACGGGCACAAACCATTCATCCTTCAAATCGATGGAATCAAGCACATCCGCCGGGAGCCAGTCTATCAGTGGTTCAGTGCTGCCATCGTACCAGAAGCGAATAATCTTTCGCGTGAGCTCGAGGTGAGATGCATTACTCTCTGTATGGGTTTGTTTGCGCAGAAAATGGATCAGCCTATCCCGCCGGTGAGCAATCTCGTCGATCCGGGTGGTAACGTCCCGTAATTCTCCCTCTGCACCAATCTCGTTGAAATACACCGGGAAGATCCGGGCCAGATCCTTAATCTGCTTGTATACTGGACCAATGGGTGAATTGAGAAGCCGGGTGATATCCCGCTGAAACAGGTCCGTATCGGCAATAAAAATACCTTCGAGTTGCAGATTAACGATGAGGGCCGAAAGCAACGGCCGCATTCTCTCCGGCGCATGCTCGATCAACTCCATCCACAACCGGCAATTTTTAACATGATGCACATTCGCGCAAATCTGCCAGTCGGAACTGATTCGAATCACACCCGGTGTGATAAAACCAAACTGAATCAGGCTGTCGATGAAAGCATCGATGATCTCCTGGTCGCGAGTGTCGATGACTTCTTTCCCCAATGTCAGCAGGCAATCCATGACCGTGTTAATGTAATCGGTCTTCAGTTCCTGGAAAAGGGTGAACAGGTTTTCCGAAAAGGAAATGATCTGTTCGGCACTCAACTCCTGGTGCACATTGCGCAGCAGCCGGTTGATATCCAGAAGCAGGCTGTCTTTAAGATAATAAGTGCCGGGGAGATGAAGCAGGAATACTGTAAAATAGATTCGTTCAAGGGCTGAATCGAATGAGTCCGTTGTTTGACGAAAATGATTTGCGATATCATCAAACGAAGGGATTGCCTGCAACTCCTGCCAATCAGAAGCGCGTTCCACCCTTTCCTGCAACTCGGCAAAATACGGCTGCCCTATCGCTTTAATCACATCTTCATAATCACGGGTGAATAACCCTTTCTTTACTCGAAACCAGTCCTCTGCTCTGGATGTAGACTCCCAGAATTCGACGGACTGGCTGAGTACCTGGCGGGTGATTTCAAATGCAACCTGGGAAACAGCCGGATGCCGGGCCACTTCCTTAAGATGGATATTGAAATGGCGCGAGTTGTGTATGGCAACAAGTTGGTCGTTATCAACAGCATCTTGCAGGACCTCCAGAATCTGCCCGATAACCCCTTCTTCCGACTCTTCCTGACTTGTAAGGTTTTGGGCAAATTCCAGTAGCGTTCGAATTACTACGCCTTTCAAATCCTCATTCAGGGCCGAGTGAAGGAGTTTGTGTGAGATATTAACCAGTACGGTAAGAGCAAGTTCCCTCTGGCTCGTTTCAAGGCCGGTGTAAAACCAAAGGTCTCGCAGGACGATTTCCTGCCAGCGCTCCAAGACAAATTGAAGATTGGAATAAGGGTGGTTTAGTTCGATGATGAACTCGCGGGTCCGACGGTTGATACCACGATGCGATTCCGAAAGTTCAACAAACGTTTGTTGATCCGGCGGAATTTGAATATCTTCAGCACGGGTTTGGGCCAGATTCGCCTCAAGCGCTTTTGAACCTATTGATTCGTCCATTCTCCGGTTCCCTTCATAATGCCGAGTATATTATTGTATCACAAGATGCTACCGGACATACACACCTGCCGGCATTGCGGTTGAACTCCTGAAGCTTTCGGTTCTCCTTACGACCGGTTTTGTTGCATGCTACAATAAGAAGTGTGAGCAAGATACCCACTTATTTACGGCAAGTCCTCAATGGAGAAGTATCCGCGCCTCCGATAACCGAATTAATCGGTTTCTCGCTTGTTCAGGTTAAACCTACTCAGGCAACCGTCGAACTGGATGCCGATGAACGCCATACCAATCCGTTCGGTGCAATTCATGGCGGTCTGATTTGTGATATTGCTGATGCGGCGATGGGGGCCGCCTGCCATAGTACGCTTTCCGACGACGAAATCTGTTCGACGATCGAGATGAAAATCAGCTTCCTTAAACCTGCACCAAAGGCGAAGCTCCGGGCCGAGGGGCGGATTATTAAGCAGGGCCGATCCATCGATTTCGCCGAATGCGACATAACCGATGCCGAAGGGAACTTGATCGCTCGTGCCAGCAGCACACTGACAAAATACAAACGGAAAGCCGGTCAATGAATGCGGCAAGAAAGACACATGGGAAATTATACTGCAATTTGAAGAATTCTCAAATTTGAAGAAACCGGCACCGGCCAGGAAGGGAATGGCCATCGGTGCAGGTGTAAACCGATATCAACTCGAAAAGTAGTAACTTATGAAGATGGTTTCTCTGGCGGATATTCCTGAAGAAGGGGTTTCTCATGATCCCCAACTCAGGAAAAAGGTGATGATTCGCAACGGTGAATTCCCCCACCTGCGGAAGTTCGCCCAGGTCCGGCTTTCCCCCGGCCAGGTGGCACATGCCCATTCCCATGAAGACGAATATGAAATATTCCTTATCGAGCAAGGACGGGGAGCCGTGAGGTGCGAAGGGAGCGAGTACCGGGTTACGGCAGGCTGTTGTGTGGTGTTCGAGCCGGCGGAAGTCCATGAGC
>CAZDMY010000053.1:9188-10987 GCA_964506405.1 uncultured Dehalococcoidia bacterium
ATACAGGCGATGAAGAACTGATCCTCACCTATTTCGGGCTGGCAGCCTCTGCCCGAAACAGCGACTATTGAAACCCCACACCCTGGTTCAAAGCACAGTGCTCTTGAAAGCAATGTGGTTTCAACATGACCGTTCCCCGATCACTTTCAATAGTCAACTAAATACATGGCAGGTGATATGCTTTCGTGGGAAGGGTGGCTAAGTGGTCATATTGAGCACTTGAGATACCCGATCGAGCAGGCGGTGGGCCACTTCCGATTTGGAAATCAGCGGGAGATCATCCTGATTGCCGGCTTTATCGATGATGGTTACCTTGTTGGTATCGGTGCCGAACCCGCTGCCAGCAGCGGTGATATCGTTGGCGACGATAAAGTCTAAATCCTTCGATTCCAGTTTGCCCCTGGCGTTCTTAATGAGGTCATCGCTTTCAGCAGCGAACCCAACCTTGATAATGTCGCCTGAAACCTCGCGGATGATATCGGGTGTACTGGTCAACGCAATCGTCAGTGATTCGCTTTTTCGCTTGATCTTGATCTCAACTCTCTCATTAGGCCGATAGTCAGCCACGGCGGCGGCCATGATCAAGACATCGGCATTCTTTGTTTGCCTAATGACAGCCTCGCGCATCTCTTCTGCCGTCTGTACCCTTATAACCTCAATACCCGGTGGGGGATGCACACTGGTGAAAGCATTGATAAGGACCACCTCTGCGCCTCTATTTCGGGCCGCTTCGGCGATGGCCGAGCCCATCTTGCCCGACGAATAATTCCCGATATAGCGAACGGGATCGATAGGCTCCTGAGTTCCCCCGGCTGTTACCACGATCCGTTTTCCGGCTAAATCTCCCGATTGCCCAAGGACCTTATAGACCGCAGCCAGTAGCTCAGGCACTTCAACCAGCCTGCCAAAACCTTCCAGTCCGGAGGCCAGGCGTCCGCTGGCAGGGCCGATAATGGTATGACCGCGAGACCTCAGTCTGGCAAGGTTTTCCCGGGTAGCCTCGTTTTCGTACATTCCCACGTCCATTGCCGGAGCGAGGATGACAGGTGCTCTGGTAGAGAGAACCGTACACTCGAGCAGGTCGTCAGCAAATCCGTTGGCGATATGGGCGATGGTATTTGCCGTTGCCGGGGCAATCACTACAACATCCGCCCGTTCGGCCAGCGATACATGCTTAATATTGAACTCGGCAATCGGCGCCCACATATCGGTATATACCGGGCGATGAGTGATGCTCTGGAAGGAGAGAGGGGTTACAAATCGGGTGGCGGATTCGGTCATGACCACATCGACCTTAATCGCTGCCTGAGTCAGTTTACTGGCAAGATCAACCGCTTTGTAAACCGAGATACTGCCGGTAACGCCCAGTAAGACACACTTATCTTCAAACATTTTTCTTCCCTGCGTTTCTTTCATGGATAATTCTCAGACCCACCAGCGTCAGGTATGGATCCACGATCTCGATCACCCTGGTCTCCTTTGCCAGTAATTCCGCGTACCCACCGGTAGCGATCACCTTTGTTTTGGCTCCCAGTTCCTTTTGAATGCGAGTGGTGATACCTTCGATTAAACCTACATAGCCGAAGATAAATCCCGATTGCATGGCAGTGACGGTATCCCTGCCGATGACATTCCTGGGGCGAATAAGCTCGACACGAGGAAGTTTCGCAGTTCGCTGGAAAAGGGATTCCGTAGCCACTTTGATTCCGGGTGAAATAGCGCCGCCTAAATAATCGCCTTTTTCGGATACCACATCGAAGGTAGTGGCTGTTCCCAGATCGATGACGATTAAAGGTCCC
>CAZDMY010000054.1:0-10981 GCA_964506405.1 uncultured Dehalococcoidia bacterium
CATCAAACCAGTCAACCGGGCCGGTATCAGGTTCAACACATCGTCCAGTCGTGAAGCGAATTTCCCCAGGTACTCGTACCGTCCATGGTAGCCTACCATGGAATCGAAGGTGTTTATAACGCGGTATCCCACTGCGCCAGGAACGCCTAATACGAGAAACCAGAAAAGCGGTGCGACAAAGCTATCTGAAGTGTTTTCAGCAATGGATTCAACCGTTGCCGCTACAAGTTGGGGTTCATCCATCTTGCCGGGTTCCCGACTGACCAGGGAAGGCATGACATTCCGTGCGTCAGCTACCGCGTTATTCTCAAGATGCGTTTTAACTTCTGCGGCGGAACGGTAAAGACCGCGTACGGAAAAGACTGATTTAAATAGCAGTGCCGAGATAAGGATATAGGCTGTCCGGCTGAATTCGTCGAGATAATCCAGTAGAAAGTATACCGGCGTGACACAAATGGCGACCACCACCAGTACCATGAATAAACCGTAACAAAGAGATAGTGATCGACGGCCTGAAGGAGCAAAACGGACCAAAATGGATATCAGCCTGCCCATCCAGCCGACCGGATGATATCGCGTAGGGGGGTCACCCAGGATCAGGTCCAAAGCTAAAGCGACAATCAATATGAAAAGGCTATCCATCGTCCAGTCCGGGTTCAATTTTATCACCGGTTCGGCAGTCCGAAGTGATTATAACACGATGGGATGATGGTCAGGGTTATGACCACGCTTGACATCTCTTTGTGCAGCAGGTATCCTTACCGAAATACTTGAAGTGAAGTGCACAGGTTCTCCTAATACCGGGAACCTTCATGGAGGTGACAGGTGCAGGCCATTATTAATCAATTTCAGTCGATCATCTACCTTTTCTCCGGAATCATGCTCATTTCATCACTATCCATGCTGTGGCTGGATGCTGTGCTTATGGATTTCATGGGGATACGAATGACCATGGATGCGACCGGATGGGGTGTGATGAACGGTGAATTAGCATGGATCAGTATGACGGGTCCCGTCTGTGTGCTGATTAGCGGTATTGTCATGGTTCTGATTGTTGTCGTCACTTTTCTTTTGCCACGGATCGCTACCGGTGCAGATGAGATCATTGAATTAATCAGTAAGGGAGCAAGGGTGATCCCGTTTCTGGCCTTATTCGGGGTGATATATTTCTATTTCGATGCCAAGAGCTTCCAGGGGTGTGCAACCATTCCCGATGAGTGGATCGGCTACGCCGTCTGGGTGGCCGGACCCTTCGCAGTATTAGGGGCCATATTTGGGATTACCTTGCCCAGGGTAAGGCCGACCGGTATCGGTCCGGACCGTATGGCAGGTTTGGCAATTGACGGACAAAGGGTAGCCCCTCGACGCAGCCACAGACGGGAAATGATCGAACGCAGGATGGCGGAAACCGCTGAAGGGAACAGTGCTGAAGGCAGTACGGTCCATAACCCTGAGTTGGCACGCGAGCATTTCATGAAGGCGGCGGAGTATAAATCCCGAAAAGAATATGATCAGGCCATTAGCTCCTATGGGGAAGCCATTGATGCAGACCCGAATTACGCGCTGGCGTTCTTCAATCGTGCCTCGCTATATGTCTTGCAGGGGCAGACTGAAGAAGCGTTAAACGATTTCCGGAAAGTTATGGAAATATCTGAGGACCCTGATTTATCCGGCATGGCGCAGAGGCGGATTAACGATCTTAGCCAGCCGTTGTGAGCGGGAGACGCCTCTACTGCTTGGCGACGGGCTGGGTACTCAGGTATTTGATCGTATGGGAAGGTCTACGAAAGGTCAATTGCAGAACTTTCCATTAACCGGTGTAATAAGGGTGGTCGGCAAGTTGTTCACCGGATGAGGGTAAACGCTTACGTTGGCTCCGTAAACCTCGCTGATATTCTTCTCGGTGATAACGTCATAAGGTGTGCCTACGGCATGCAATCGGCCGTCGCTTACCAGGGCAAGGCGGTCACAATACTGGGCAGCCAGATTCAGGTCGTGAAGGACGGTCAGGGCAGTGAGCTGTTTTTCTTTACATAAAGACCTTACGAAGCTAAGGGTTTCTACCTGATAATTGATATCCAGGTGGGCGGTAGGTTCGTCCAGCAGGATAAGTTCCGGTTCCTGAGCGAGTGCCCTGGCGATGGTGAGCAGTTGTTTCTGCCCCCCGGAAAGTTGATCCATGGTTCTTTCCGCGATCGATTGTGTATTCGTAATCTCCATGGCCTTCCATGCGATATCGAAATCCCGGATCCCTTCAAAACGGAACCGGCCCAGGTAGGGCGTACGGCCCATAAGGACGATTTCAAAAGCGGTAAAGGTATCCGGCAAATTCGGGGTCTGGGGCACTACCGCCATTAGCCGGGCCAGTTGCCCACGGCTTAGCCGGGAAATGTCTTTGCCGTCAATCAATACTCGGCCGGTTCTGGGTTCAAGCAGGTGACAAATACCTTTGATCAGCGTTGATTTCCCGGAACCGTTGGGCCCGATAATACCCAGCATCTCTCTCTTCTCCGCGGTTAAGCTGATATCCGTCAGAACCGTCTGGCGACCATAACCGAGCGTAAGATGTTCCAGCTTTAACATAGTATTCTCGCCTAGAAGAAAGTCCCTCGTTTTCTCTGGCGAAGCAGATAGAGGAAGAACGGGGCCCCGACGAAGGCGGTGATCACGCCGACCGGTATCTCTTCCGGGCGGATCACGGTTCGGGCGAGCGTATCGGCCAGTATAAGGAAAATTGCCCCCACGAGTGTTGAAAGCGGGAGCAGGAAACGGTGGTCCGATCCCCAGATAAGACGGACGGCGTGGGGGATGATGATGCCTACGAAACCGATTGTTCCGCAGAAGGCTACAGCAGCGGCGGTCACCAGAGTGGCGGCAATCAGCAGGATGAGTTTCACTTTTTCCACGTTTATCCCCAGTTGCTGAGCCTGTTCTTCATCCAGCTGCATTACATTAAGAGGCCGTGCATATATCCAGATGATCAGGGTGCCGACAATCATGCAGGGCAGGATAATCAGTACCTGATCCCAGTTGCTGAGTGAGAAATGCCCCAGCATCCAGGAAATGATGCTGTGTAACTTATCGTTTTCGGAAGTGATGATCAGGTAAGAAGTGATGGAGGAGAGAAAAGCGCCCAAGGCAACACCGGCCAGGATAAGTGTGGTTACGGGCAGGCTCTTTCCCGTGCGGGCAATGAGGTATACGATAGTAACAGTTACTGCCGCCCCAACGAATGCCAGCAGAGGTATCAGCATCTCGCCGAATATGCCCCCCCAGTTGATAGGCAGAAGGAAACCGATGGCGGCTCCCAGCAGCGCTCCCTGAGAAACACCGATCAGGTAGGGATCTGCCAGTGGATTGCGGAACAATCCCTGGTAAGTCGCACCGGCGACTCCCAGAGAAGCACCAACGATTCCGGCAAGAATAATCCTTGGCAGACGAGTTTCGAGAACGATAATCTCCGTGTTGGTTGTCCAGTCACCATCGATTTCAACCAGCGGCAGTTTGGAAACGAGTATCTGCCAGATAGTGATAAAAGGCACATCGGCGCTGCCCAGGGAACAGGCGAAGCCGATAGCAACTGCCAGAAGACAGGCTAATCCTCCCATCGCGTAAATCCGGCTGCGAAAGTGAAGCGGATGTGGTGGGGGCGGCAGGTTATCGGTACGGACGGATATTTCTGTCAAATCCAGCGACATAATATGGCTTCTGGTACGATTCGACTCTATTCCTCGAAAAGCTCGGGATGGATATATTTCGCCATCAATTCAAGGCCGTCTACAATACGGGGCCCCGATCTGGTGACAAGGTCGGAATCAACTTCATAAACCTGGTCGTTCAAACGTGCATTAACATCGCGCAGCCTTTCCTCCGTTTGTGCCCAGATAACAGGGGAATCGTCGGCTGTGCCGTGTCCGGTCGATGCCAGAATGACATCCGGATTTCGACTGATCACGGCTTCCAGGTTTGTTTCTAAATGGCCCGTCATATCACCGAAAAGGTTATTGCCGCCAGCCGTCTGGATAAGTTCATGAGTAAGGGTACCCTTCCCTAGAGTCCAGATCGGGTCATGCCAGGTGACGTAGAAGACAGATGGCCTTCGCTCTGCTGATGAAACCTTGTCCTGAATTGCTTCAATGCGCGATTCAATATCGGTAACCAATACGTTGGATTCTTCCTGCCTGCCTGTCTTTACGCCCACCAGGGCAATGTTCATTAGAACCTCATCAAGAGACCTTGGTTCCATGACAAATACATCGATTCCCCGATCCTCAAGCTGGGGAACTACCGTTTCCTCATGGATTCCCGTAGCTAGTACCAGGTCGGGGTCGAGTTCAATGACCTTTTCCAGATCTATGGTTGAGAACCCGCCAACAGTGGGGTTCTGCTTCGCTTCGGGGGGGTAGTTACAGAACTCCGTTACGCCGACGACATTCTCACCCAATCCTAAAGCATATAGTATTTCGGTGTTGCCGGGAGCGAGAGAGATGATACGTTCCGCAGGACCTGTGTTGCCATCGTCCTCGGCACAGCCTGCTGCCGGAATCACAAGCGAAAGCGCAAACACTATAAGCCCTGCTTTAAAAAGAAATCGTTTCATGGTTACCTGCCTGTATACAAGAGTGTAAACAATATTAACGGTATTGAAACTGAACCTAAGGTTGCACGGGAAATTTGTTTTACCGATAAATCAACTACCTCAATCAATGGTAAGTATTTTACGGGAGAAAATCAAGTTTCATTTTAGAAAGTGGGGTTGTATTAGTACTGGTGTGTATCAGCCGCAGTGCTCTTGGCCAATGCGCCGTTGTTATTACTCCGGAAAGTAAAAGAGCACCCTGTTTTTGTCATTCACGATAAATCGGGAATCTCGAGTGTGGCCTTGTTAGATCATTAAAGCAGTAACCGTAATTCCCGAAAAATCGGGAATCTCACAGACAAGCGAGGAAATTCACGCCGCAGCGCACCTGCGACCGGCTAAGGAGCGGGAACATACTATATTTAATTGCCGGACTAAAATAATACGTCGATTCACTTTTGATCTCTTCATGTGGCATCCTGTTGTCATCATGGCCTGATTTGTGATAAACTAGCAAAGTAATTTCACGAAAAGTAGGTTGGAATGGTGGAAATAACCGAAGCAAACGAAATCGAACGACCGGTGCTATCCAGGACTGATCCCGTGACGATAAAATTATTACTGGAAGCGGGGGTCCATTTCGGTCATCAGCGAAGGCGCTGGAACCCCAGGATGAAGCCGTACGTCTTTACGCTACGGAATGCAATCCATATAATCGACCTCCAGAAATCGATGGAGAAACTCCAGCAGGCAAGCCAGTTTGTTCGCAATCTGGCGGCGAATTCAGGTACGATCGTGTTCGTGGGCACCAAAAAACAGGCGCAGGATGCTATCGAAGAGGAAGCCCGCCGTTGCGGTGCCTATTACGTGAACCGCCGCTGGCTGGGGGGGACACTGACTAACTTTGCTACTATTCAATCGAGAATTGATTACCTGGTACGATTGGAAGATAGCCATGCTCGAGGCGAATTTGAGAGGCTGCCCAAGAAAGAGGCATTGAAGCTGGAGAAACAGATGCAGCGCCTGAATAACTTATTCGCCGGCGTAAAAGAAATGACTCAGATTCCGGATGCGCTCTTCGTTGTCGATATTCTTAAAGAAAAGATAGCTGTTACCGAGGCTACACAATTGGGGATCCCCGTGGTGGCTATGGTCGATACGGATGCCGATCCACGTATGGTGGATTACCCTATTCCGGCGAACGACGATGCTATTAAATCGATCCGCCTCGTCTGCAGCGTGCTGGCTGATGCTGTCATTGAGGGTAAGTCCGGCCTTCAGCCTTTTGGAGAGCTTACGCCTGAAGAGGAACAGGCAATCGCAGGCGAAGCGGGAGTGGATACCTCGCCGGACGAAGCCGATCTGGAAATCGATCCAAATGTATCGTTTGATGAACAGACCTTTGTAGAATAGAAAGGGGAAGTAATGCAGGTCAAAGTAGACCATATCAAAGAGTTGCGGGAATTAACCGGGGCCGGGCTGATGGATTGCAAGAAGGCTCTCGAGGAAGCGGGAGGCGATTTCGATTCGGCTAAAGAGGCGCTGAAGCAGCGTGGTTTTGCGATGGCGGCCAAGAAAGCGGATCGCACGATGGCGAACGGCCTGGTGGAAGCATATTTACACGCTGGTGGGCGAATCGGGGCAATGGTGGAGCTCAATTGCGAAACCGATTTTGTAGCCCGAATGGAAGATTTCAAGAATCTGGCTCATGATATTGCCATGCAGGTGGCGGCCGCGGATCCTAAATACCTCACACTGGAGGAGGCTTCCGGAGAAGAGAATCCTGAGGAAGTCAGTCTGCTGTGTCAGCCGTTTATCAAGGATCCTCAGAAGACTGTCCAGGATATTGTCGTCGAATTGGTCGGCAAAGTAGGCGAAAATATCGGCGTAGCCAAATTCTCTCGTTTTGAAATAGGGGCTTGAAGTATGGCATTACCCAAATACAAGCGCGTTCTGCTTAAGATCAGCGGAGAGGCTTTGATGGGTGATAGCGAGTTCGGCATCGATGCACGTGTCCTGAAACGTATTTCCGAGCAGATCAGCCAGGTGTTTGCATCGGGTGTCGAGATTGCAATCGTTGTGGGTGGTGGAAACATCTGGAGAGGATGCGATGCAGAGGCGGAAGGGATGGAGCGATCGACTGCCGATTACGCCGGAATGCTGGCCACTGTAATCAATGCGCTGGCCCTTCAGGACGCACTGGAAAAACAGGGCCTGACCACACGAACTCAAACCGCTATTCCTATGCAATCCCTGGCCGAACCGTATATTCGCCGCAGAGCTATCCGCCATCTGGAGAAGGGCCGCGTGGTGATATTCGCCGCCGGCACGGGGAATCCTTACATGACTACCGATACCGCAGCGGCCCTGCGGGCAGTGGATATCGATGCGGAAATTCTGCTTATGGCTAAGAATTATGTAGACGGCGTGTATGATTCTGATCCGCGCACGAACACCCAGGCCATCAAGTACGATCGTTTAAAGTACCTCGATGCGATTAATAAACGCCTGGAGGTAATGGATTCCACGGCGCTGACCCTGTGCATGGAGAATCATCTCCCGGTTATTGTGTTCAATCTCCAGGCTCACGATAGTATCCTGAAGGCCATTACAGGTAAGGACATCGGTACATTGGTATCGAGTTAGGGAGGAAAAATGATTGAGGATGTCCTGAAAGAAACCGAGAGCAAGATGAAGAAAGCGGTCGCTGCACTGGAACGAGACCTCGGCGGGGTTCGCACCGGACGCGCCAGCGCGCGCCTGGTGGATAATGTCAAAGTAGATTACTATGGCACACCGACACCTCTCAGTCAGGTCTCCAGTATCACCGTTCCGGAAGCTCGCATGATCTTGATTCAACCGTGGGAAAAATCTCTGACGCCCGCAATTGAAAAAGCAATTCTTAAATCGGATCTAGGGTTGAATCCATCTACTCAGGGAAATGTGATAAGACTGCAAATCCCCGAGCTTACCGAGGAACGCCGTAAGGACCTGGTAAAAGTGGTGAGAAAAAAGGTTGAGGACGGAAGAATTGCGGTGCGAAATGTGCGTCGTCAGGCGCTGGAAACGTTTCGCGAGATGCAGAAGGAAAAGGAGATCTCCGAGGACGAGGAAAAACGAGCTGAAAAGCAGCTGCAGGAGATTACGGATAAGTATATTGCCAATGTGGATGAAACCGGCAAGCTCAAGGAAGAGGAAGTGATGGAAGAATAGTATAAGGGAGAGACTGTCAATGGATTTTGCATTTGATGAACTACAACAGTTATTCCAGAATGCCGCCCGGGATTTTACCCAGCGGGAAGTTGCTCCTATCGTTGAGGAAGCCGAAAAGGCGGACGATGTACCCATGCATTTGTTCACCACGCTGGGTGAACTCGGATATCTGTGCCCCGGCTATCCGGAGGAATATGGTGGGGGCGGAATGGGGAAAATTGGTGAGTGTATCCTTTATGAGGAACTGGGAAAGATCAGTTCCGGCATTTGCTCAGGAATTATGGTGAACGGCGGTCTGGCCACCAAGATGGTCGAAGCGCATGGCACCGAGGAACAGAAACAGAAATACCTAGCGCCCGCCTGCCGGGGTGAAAAGATCGCTTCTTTCGGGTTGACCGAGGCT
The DNA here is from genome assembly GCA_964506405.1 of uncultured Dehalococcoidia bacterium. GTDB lineage: Bacteria > Chloroflexota > Dehalococcoidia > SZUA-161 > SpSt-899 > JBGLNL01. The sequence goes on from CAZDMY010000054.1 coordinate 8,196, forward strand.
AATGCCGGGTCCGATGCCGCTGCCATCGAAACCAAAGCCGTAAAAGACGGAGATAGCTGGCTCATCAACGGAAGTAAAATATACATCACCAACGGGCAGATCTGCGATTTCGTTACTATTGCGGCGGTTACGGATAAGACCAAGGGGTCCAGGGGCATCAGTACTATCATAATCGACGCCGATAACCCCGGTTTTACGCGGAGCAAAATGGAGAAACTGGGAAACCACGCATCAGCTACCAGTGAGATGTACTTCGATGATTGCCGGGTCCCTGCGGAAAACCTGGTTGGTGTAGAGGGTGAAGGATTCAAGTATATGCTGGAATCGCTGACCGGTGCGCGGATCTCGCATGCAGCACGCAGCATCGGCATGGCTCAGGCAGCTTTGCAAACGACCCTGGATTATGCTAAAGAAAGAGTTCAGTTCGGAAGGCCGATTGGTAAGAATCAGGATATTGCCTTCAGGCTGGCTCGGATATCCACGGAGATCGAGGCGGCTCGCTGGTTGCTCTATCGCGTGGCCTGGTTGTACGATTCCGGTGAGACCTGCCGGAAAGAGGCAGCCATGACCAAGCTGAAGGCCGCCGAAGTGGCAGTAAAGATGGCGGAAGAAGCGATGCGGATTCATGCCGGGGCCGGGTATCTGGCGGAATCGGTAGTACAACGCTATTATCGGGATGCAATTCTTTATCCGATTACGGAAGGGACATCTGAGATCCAGCAGTTGATCATATCCAGGGAGCTCGGCTTATAATATATGGACGAGGCGCTCAATGCGGGCATCGATCCGGTACCAGTTCATGTAGCTATTATTATGGATGGGAACGGACGATGGGCCAGGAGCCGGGGTTTGAACCGGTTGGCCGGTCATCGAGCCGGAACGGAGAACATCCGCCAGATCATTAAAACCTTCGGGAAATTCGGCGTTCAGTATTTGACCTTATATGCGTTCTCCACCGAGAACTGGAGCCGCCCCCAGGAAGAGGTTAAGGGCCTTTTTCAAATCCTGGCGGACGTTATCGATCGGGAGACGCAAAACCTTCATAAAGAGGGTATCCGGCTGCGGCATATCGGCAACCTCGAAGGGTTGCCTGAAGAGCTTCAAACGAAGGTGCATCAGGCCCTCGATTTGACAAAAGACAATGACCGGATGACCCTCAGCATCGCCTTCAATTACGGGGGTAGAGCCGATATCCTTCAGGCAGTTCAGCACATAATTCAGGATGGCCTTCCAGCCGAAAGTATTGATGAAGCCACGTTTATCAGATACCTTTATACCAACGGGACACCGGATCCCGACCTGGTCATACGCACCGCCGACGAAATGCGCCTTTCCAATTTTCTCATCTGGCAGTCCGCTTACAGCGAATACTACGCTACGCCGACTTACTGGCCGGATTTCAATGAATACGAAATCGTATCTGCTCTGCGCGCCTACAGTCAGCGGGAAAGACGATTTGGAGGGCTTGCCTCTAACGGGAAAAGGAGAGGGGACGGATGAGGCCCTGCCTCACAAGCTCCTGATTTGAGGTATGCTCTGGCAACGGGTCGTCAGCGCGCTGGTACTCCTCCCCATCATCGGAGCAGCAGTCTGGTTCGGAGAGCCCTGGTTCTCCCTGGTGATCGGACTCTTCGTTTTCCTGGGTATTATTGAGTTCTTCCGGCTGGCCACCATATCGGGCTGGCGGCCGTTTCTCTACCTTGGTACTCTTCTAACGCTTCTCTTTATCGTGGATGCTCACTCCAATGACGAGCGTACCACCCCTTTGCTGATTACCGGTGTCGTCGTGCTGCCATTGATCCGCTGCCTGCTTTATCCAACGAAGCGCAACGCCCTGATGAACTGGACCTGGACCGTGGGCGGGATTTTCTACCTCGGCTGGATGATGAGCCATTTCCTTTTCCTGAGAGATCTCGACGAGGGACGTGACTGGGTAATTCTGGTGTTGATTGCAACATTTGCCTGTGATACAAGCGCATATTTCGTAGGGCGGGCCATCGGGAAACACCGTATGGCACCAGTCGTAAGTCCGGGTAAAACCTGGGAAGGGGCGGTCGGTGGAATGGTCGGGGCCGTGGTGGCAACCCTGGCTACTGCGGTGGTAACCGAGCTCGATTCCGTGGGTTACCTGTTAATCGTCCCTCTCGGTTTTCTTATCGGTGTTTTTGCGCAGTTAGGGGATTTAGCAGAATCGGCCATCAAGCGCAGCGCCGAGATAAAAGAAGCAGGCGGCGCTATTCCGGGGCACGGTGGTGCACTGGACCGGTTAGATAGTCTCATATTTGTCGTGGTTCTGGTATACTATTGGGTAATATGGCTGGTATAAGAAAACGGGTCGCCCTCCTCGGTTCAACCGGTTCCATCGGCCGGCAAACACTCCAGATCGCCCGGATGTTCCCAGAAAGAATCGATATCGTGGCGCTGGCTGCGGGTAGAAACGCTGAGCTTCTAAATCAGCAGGTGGAAGCATTTCATCCGAAAATTGCTTCGCTGGCCGGTGAAGGCCCGTCTCTTGAGGAGATCGCTTCCAGTCCTGAGGTTGATCTGGTGGTCATCGCTACCTCGGGTGCAGCGGGTTTGCTTCCCACTCTGTCAGCTATCCGCTCGGGCAAGTCTGTAGCCCTGGCCAATAAGGAAGTCCTGGTAATGGCCGGGGCGATCGTCATGGCCGAAGCATTACGCAGTGGGGTCGAGATCAAGCCTGTTGATAGCGAACACAGTGCCATCTGGCAGTGCCTGCAAGGAGAGCAATCTGAGATATCGCAGATTATTCTGACCGCATCAGG
>CAZDMY010000055.1:0-10941 GCA_964506405.1 uncultured Dehalococcoidia bacterium
AGGGGCGCATTGCCATGCCCCCCTGCAGAAGGGGGAATGATCTTCTGTATTATGGCATCTACAATTCTACATCCACAACCGGTAACCGGACCGTGAAGGTGCTTCCCTTTCCGGGCTCACTTTCAACTTTAATGCTGCCACCGTGAGAGTCAGTTATATGCCGGCAGATCGCCAGGCCCAGCCCGCTGCCGCCTTCGGCCCGTGAGCGCGCCTTATCCACTCGGTAGAAACGTTCGAAGATGAACGGCAGGTCAGGCGCGGCAATGCCAATACCGGTATCCGTGATGAAGATAATCGCCCACCCGTCCCGACTGGTACTGGAAAGCGAAACCCTACCCCCTTCAGCCGTATAGCGGATCGCGTTATCCAGCAGGTTGGCAAATAATTCCTTCAGTCTGCCCCTGTCTCCGTAGACAACCAGATGATCGGAACCCGAAAATTCAAGGACGATCTCTTTTCCCTGTGCCAGCAGCCTGGCGTTGGAAGCAACCTCGTTGAGCAGGGCGGACAGATCGAATTCCTCAAATTGCATTCTCTCCGAACCGGCGTCGGCCCGGGCCAGAGTAAGCAACTGGTCAATCATCGTGGACATGTGCACCGATTCCTGCGCGATCACCTCAAGCGATTTACGATATTCGGAGGCGGAGCGCTCTCTTTCCAGGGCTAGTGTCGATTCCGCCTGAATCACCGATAGTGGCGATCTTAACTCGTGGGAGGCATCGCCGGTGAATTCCTGCTGGCGTTTAAAAGCTCTCTGGAGCCTCTCAATCATCTGATTAAGTACAGAGGAAAGCCGTCCCAGTTCATCTTTGGTACGAACCGGGATACGCCTGCTGAGGTCGGTTTCCTCTATCTCGATAGCGGTACTGGCAATCTCGTCTACCGGTTTCAGTGCACGCCTGGCCAGAAACACGCCACCGGCCCCCGCGATAATCAGGGTGAGCGGTATCGCCAGTACCAGCACGCTACGCAGCCTGTCCAGTGCCTCATCGACGTCAGCAGTAGAACGACCGACGGCTACTGCAGCGGACTGGAAACGAACCATTGTTGGCTGCATGCCCCAGGCCCTCGGGATCATGGCATATTCTGCTCCGGTGAAGGGGACCACGTGAAACCGCAGTTTGCCTAATGCCTCGGTTTCCACAGTGACGTACTGTGATTCACCCTGCAGCGCTTGTTCGATGATCTGCGGTGTTCCTTCCAGAGGATCCATGATTTCTTTCGTGGAAACATAACGAACGGTTTTTCCGGTATCGACATAGAACACCACTACCTCTCCCAGCTTCTCCTCAAAGCTGCCCTGCCCTATGCTGTCGATTACGCCTCGAACGCTCTGCAACTGAGTGGTTCGCAGTTTCAGGGAATCATCGAGGTTGTCTGAAAGGCTGCGGGAAAAATAAGTGTAGATACCGAAGCTCAAGCCAATCAGCAGGATCGCCAGTATGAGCAAATACCAGATGGTGAACCGGAATTTGATCGTATGAAGAAAATTCATTTATGCCTTCAATCGATAGCCGGCGCCTCTGACGGTCTGGATCAGGTCGTCGTGTCCTTCAATGTCGATCTTTCTTCTCAAGCGGCGAATATAGACATCCACCAGGTTGGAATTGCTCTCGAAATCATAGTTCCAGGCGTGCTCTTCCAGCATGGTCCGGGTGACGACAACATTGGGATGGCGCATCAGGTACTCCAGCAAAACATATTCTTTGGTAGTCAGTTCAATCTCCCGATCTCCGCGTTTGGCCAGTCGGGAAAGTGTGTTTAAAGTCAGATCTCCTGCTTGAAGCTCCGGCGATTTGGACGTGCCCTCTCGCCGAAGTTGGGCCCGTACACGTGCCAGCAGTTCATTGAAGGCAAAGGGCTTGATGACATAATCATCCGCCCCGGCATCCAGCCCCTTCACCCGGTCTTCCACAGCGTCTTTAGCAGTCAGCATCAGGATTGGGGTGTTGATGCTGTTGGCACGAAGCACTCTGCAGACCTCAATACCATCCTTTTTGGGCATCATAATATCAAGGATAATCAGGTCATAGGGATTGACCCAGGCAAGATATTCGCCCTGCTCACCGTCGTAAGCCACATCAACTGCGTAGGCCTCCTCGGTCAGGCCCCGCTGAATGACGCTGCAAAGCCGCCTGTCGTCATCCACTACCAGTATTCTCATATTCGACCAATACTCCTGTAACTAAAAGAGTACCATATTCGTGTCATTCCCGTGGAAATCGAAGATGCGCACGCCCAGGCGCATCTAAGGACCAAGGTGTACGGGATTCTTTTGCTTTTGCGGGAATGACAGGGGTACATCAACTCCTCAGAATTTGTAGATTCGATGATGCCATTATATTACACCAAGATGAACGGAAGATGAAAGAGAACCGATGAAAAATGTTATCTGATGTTTGCTTTGGTTTCATGGAGGATTCATCTTCAAGTGTTACTATTAGGGCAAAACAAAAGAAAACCCCGCGCGGATGAGTGGATTATAAGGAGGCGTATATGTGAAAATAGATAGTAAGGCCAAAACAGGCATAAAGCAGAGTTTTAAGAAGCAAAAACGGAGGTAAAAATATGAAAAGGACATGGGTAATAATTGGGGGACTGATGATCAGCGTGCTGGCTATTGTGGGTCTGACCGTCATCCCCGCACTGGCCCAGGACGGCGATTCCGAAGCACCGGAGAAAGGTGCCCGATGTGAAGCGTTTCTGGGCAAGGTGGCGGATAATCTATCTATTGATGTAGATACGCTGAGTTCAGCCATCGTCGATGCAAAGCTCCAGGGAGTTGATGAGGCGGTTACCGCCGGCAAACTGACCGAAGAACAGGCAGAGAAACTTCGTGAGCGAATCCAGGAGAACGGTGCCTGCCCGATGTTAAAAAATCGAATGCATCGCGGACATGGCCCGAGTGGTAAATTAGGTCAACTGGGGCAGGGAATGATGGACCGTGCTGTTGAAGAAGGCATCATTACTCAAGAGCAGGCCGATGAAGTAACCGCAATCTTTGCGCAGATAAAGGAATACTGCCAGGAGAACGGTCGACCAGGAATAGGGCCGCGGGATGGCCAGATGCTCGATCGTGCCGTTGAAGAGGGAATCATCACGCAGGAGCAGGCCGACACCATCACCGAAGTGATGGAGACAATCAAGGGGTACATGCAGGAAAACGGCCCGAAATTCAGCCAGGAAGGGAACGGTTTTCCCGGTGGCAAGTGCCCGGGGGGTATGGGCAGTGGCGGATTCTCAGGCCAGCCCTCTGGTAATAATGGGCAGATGGGTATGATGGGATTCGGTGCATAGATTACCACCTTAGGAAGGTTTCTATAAGAGGCCTCACTCGAAAATCGAGTGAGGCCTCTTATATGTGTGCCAGGCATGGCATGAATCTAACTGGGGCGAAAATTGCCGACGGGCTGCGGTGATTGGAACCACAGGTTTCCCTTGCTCGATTATGAATATCGGATATCAGCAAAATGTGGAGATTGAGCCTGCCTGGTTGTCTCAGCTTTGCCCATAGATCATAGGGTAACCAATCGAATAACTACGCTTGGCGGAATTGTTGAGATAGCCTTGTATCGAAAAAGGGGAGCTCATCGAGCTCCCCTTTTTTTGTGGTTTAGATTTCAACCTGAATATACAGTTTGGGCATCTGGACAGGATTACGCTTCCCCGCCTTTACTTCTTCTCCGCCAGATCAGGAAGAATATCAGGCCGAGCACCAGCGCGCCAATGATAGGCCCGATAACAATCAATGCATTGATTCCTTCGTCCTCTCCCTCGGTAGTGAAACTCATATTGTTGCCGACAGCTTCCGCATCACCGATTGCCTTTGCTCGGAAATGGTAGTCAGTATCGGGGTCCAGGCCTGCTATTTTCGCCTGGAAATCACCGACATCGTTCATCTTCTGGGAAGCTGTTTGATTGCCATAATCCATCGTTGGACCCCACTCAAAGTAGACCTGCACTTCCGAAGCTGTTCCCATACTTTCAAGCATGCCCTCCAGCACAGCGGAATCGGTGGTTACTTCTTCACTCTTGGCGGTCTTGGTGATCACATCCGGCTGGGGCTTCAATGTGGTAAAACTCATCACATCGCCATAATCGGTTGCGTACCCGTCCCCCTTGGCCCTGTAGTAATAGGTGGTGCCCGGTTCAAGGTTTTGCAGCAGCATGGCAAATGACCCTGTGCCGCTCATGGTTTGATACTCGGTTTCGTACTGGAAATCCTCATCACTATCCGTATCCCATTCAAATGAAACACTCACATTCCAGGCCGAACCCAGATCTTCCAGGGTTCCGGTAAGGATAGCGGAATTCATGGCAATATCCATCGGAGTGCCGGTTTCCACGATAGGAGGTTCACCGGCTGGTGGAGTAACCGTCCCGCCACATGTCACAGTAGCGAAGCTCACGTTATTACCGAAATCCTGCCCGTTACCAACCGCCACTGCTCTGTAATGGTACATGCTACCGCATTTCAGGCTTTTCAGGGTGGCAGAAAAGCTTCCAGGGTTGACCATTATTTCTGTTTTGGTAGTATACTTATACGTACCCGACTCCCCTGTTCCCCACTCAAAGTAAACCATGTTGTAATTCTTGTTTCCCAGATCTTCCAGTATCCCATTAAGTACGACCGACGTTTCGGTGATACCGGTGGGGCTACCGGTTTCAACCGTCGGGGGTATGGGGGTTGGAGGTGGGCTGTAAGGGAGGGTGAAGAGTATCATGTCATCCCCGTAGACATATTCATCTTCGCCACATCCTGATGCTTTTGCCCTGAAATGGTAAGGGGTGTCGGCTTCAAGATTGGTCAGAAGCGCATTGAATGTTTCCGGGGCCGACAGGATTTGAACAGGCGTCTCATTGCCGTATTCATCATCAAGTCCCCACTCAAAGGAAACTTCCACTTCCGCCATCGGTGGTGTTCCCATGTTCAACAGTGTCCCGTTCAGGATTGCCGAATCCATTTCGATCTGGGTTGCTTCATTCGTTTCAACATCCGGGTGAATGCATGCGGCTGCCTCGATAGCAAAAACCTCATCCATTCCATAGACCTCTGTACCGGCACATCCAATTGCCACCGCTCTGAAATGAACCGTTCCAGGTTCCAGGTTCTCCAGGGTATCACTGAACGGACCGATTTCGTTTACGGTCTGGCGATCCGTTTCACTTCCGTACGTAGTATCGATTCCCCACTCAAAGAACACCTCTACTCCAGCGGTAAATGATCCCATATCTAACAGTGAGCCATTGATCTGGGCACTGTCGCCCTCGACGTCGGTGGCTTCATCGGTTTCGACTTCCGGTGAGGTACATACACCAACAGCCAGCGTTGTGCCGTAAGTGTCGGATCCATTGACATGTTCGTCATCGCATCCGACCGCCACTGCTCTGTAGTGATAGTCCGTTTCAGGATCGAGATTTACCAGAAGCGCGCTGAATGCCCCGGTTCCGGTGACTGTCTGGGTATCGGTTTGCTGACCGTAGGTGGTATCCGTACCCCATTCAAAGAACACTTCAACTCCGGAAGTGAAAGAGCCCATGTCCTCGAGCGTACCGTTAAGCTGGAGTGAACTGGTACCCGAATTGGTTGGCTCATTGGTTTCGACTTCCGGTGAAACACAGGGGCCTTCCCCGGCTTTAGTCGTAAAGGTCATACATACATCACAATCGGTATCGCAGCCCCCCGCTTCCGCTTTGGCCCTGAAATAGTATGTGGTTTCCGGTTGCAATCCCGTAAGATTAATACTGAATGTACCGGAAGAGGACATCGCCATTACTGCGGTGGAATCCTGGCAATTGTTTGTCCTGCAATTGGTATAATTACATTCGGAAATACAGTCGGCGTAATCCCCGGCTCCCCACACAAAGGATACGAACACGGTGGATGGAGATCCTTTACTGACAAGCTCTCCATTAATGGTAGCGGTGGTTTCTTCCACATCAGTTGCCGCGCGGGTTTCAACTTGAGGACCCGGTTGCACGAAATATCCGCTACCACATACGGATTCTGCTGTTGGCACCGACGTCATTAGCAAAAGGATCGCAAGAATCCCTGCTAGCATAATGCTGGCTAACGCTCGGTTTGATATTATGATGCTTTTCTGGTTACTCATAATTCATTCCTCATTTCTGATCCTGACTGCTTCCTTCACAAGCAACCGGGATTATTGGTTACTCTTTAGTGGTGAAGCTTATAACATTGCCGTAAGTGCGATTGATATTGGACGCGACTGATCTAAAATAATATTCGGTTTCGGGTTGCAAGCCCGACAGGTAGACACTATATGTGCCTGGCGAGGTCATCACTTGCGGTGCTGTTTCGTTCCCGAAATCGGTACTGTTTCCCCATTCCCAAAACACAGCAACATAGTTCCCCTCTCCTACACTCTTCAATTCTCCATTTAAAATTGCGGAGTGTGACATCACCTCGCTGGCATCCTTGGTCACAACCTCCGGGGAAAGAAATACTGTCTTTATTATTTCAGAGTCGGAAACAGGGGAAGATGCGAAAGCCAGAAGCAATGCCACTACCGCAGCGGTGATAATTCCCGCTGTCGTCCTGATAATCGTGTTGCTTTTTCCCTCGCAACTATTGCCCCCTGTGCCCAAATCGCCTCGTCTCTGGTTTACGTAAAATTCCTGATTAGTCTTCAAGATAGAATTGTAATCACCTCAGTTATCACAATAGTAGCAAAAACAAACAAGAGGGAATAAATGGGTATAGTCACCTTATCAGTCAGAGTACTTGCCCTTAAAGCCCAGGGTGAAGCCCCTTCGCCTGCAAATTGATACCCGTAAGTGCTTGAGCTGAGTAATTCCTTGGCTGTTAACAGGATAATCAAGGTAATAACGGCTATGATTCCTGTCATAGCCCCAATCTGTCCGGCGACTGCGGTCGTTGTGGTGGTGGTGGTTGTGGTGGTGGTTGTCGTTACAATTGTGGTAATAGTTGTAACCATTTGTTAATCCATCGCATATTGAGTTTTGTTTTTAAAAAGATGCCCGGTGATTTCAATGTAAGGGGATTTTATCATACGCATTAAAGCCTGTCAAGCTATCTAATCGCTAAGCCATTCGTTAATTTTGTACACCTGTTTGTGGAACCATAATAAACCAACAGCCGCTATATGTCAATAACTCACTAGTAACTATTAGTGGGCCTGTGGTTTTCTTGCCTATTTACTTTCCCTATGATATGTTATTCCTAGTTTGGTTTGGGAACATTCCATGAGCTGGCCTCGAAAGACACCACAAAGTGAGTATTTCAATGGTTCTCCGAATCTACGTATTCGTTTGTGGGATTCTATTCGGTTGATTCGGAAAAACCATGCTCTGGAACATGCAACATTAACAATAGTAACCAAACGACTCAATAGAAAAGTCCGATTGATCGGATATGCCAGCTTAAATGGTTTTTTCCTTATTGGTAATATACCTGCCGATACCCTGGAACAGGCCACTGAGGAAGCCCTTGATCAACTTCATGGTGGTAAAAGAGATTTGGCGATTTCACCTTTGTGTGGCACTAATCTGGTTATGGCAGGACTTGTGGCTGGTGCGGCTTCAATGTTTGCAGGAAGGGGGTATCACGGCTGGAACAAGTTCAGTCGAATGGCCGTGGCATCCATGATTGCCGCCATTGCCGCTCAACCACTTGGAAAACTAGCCCAAAGACATATTACGACAGATGCCGATCAAGCTGATGTCACTGGCATCCGTGTCAGGCAGATAGGCGCAGGCAGATTTGTCGGGCACTACGTAGAAGTGTTACGATCATAGTATACAGTCCACGGCATTGCGAAGGGTATCATCGCCCATAAGGCAGCACGCCCTGGCAATCTATTTATCGGGAGGTAATGTATGGCAAAGATGCCTCAGCATGTAGTCGATTTCTTTCGGAGTGATCCCCAGCAGATTTCCAAAGTAATTGCGACTGTGGATTCTAATGGCATTCCCAACGTAGCACCAAAGGGAAGCCTGATTGCTGTAGACGAGGAGACTATCGCTTTTGCCGAATTGGTGGGAAGTAAGACCAGGGCAAACCTGGAGGCTACCGGAAAAGTCTCAGCTGCCGCCTTCAAAATGATCGAAGGTTTCCAGGTAAAAGGGACATTTAATGGATTTGAAACCTCCGGCCCTTTAGTAGAACAGTTCAAGCAGATGCTTGAACCTATGGGTATGAAGGTGAGAGAAGTAGCTAAAGTGAAGGTGGAAGAGGTTTATTCCCTCTCCCCTGCCGATGCCGGTAAGAAAGTCGCCTGACAGTGACTCCATGGTGCAACAGCATTTCGCATCCGTTCCTCGCCGTGTGGTGATTAAACTGGGGACTAATCTTATTACGGGCGGTAAGGCCAGGCTCTCCCGTAAAGCAATGGCCGCCATTGTAGAACAAGTCGCCCGGATTCATGACCGAGGTATCCAGGTTATCATTGTCACCTCCGGGGCGGTCGCTGCCGGAAAACAGCAATTGGGTAACCGGAGAAAGCGGCGGGATACTCCCTACCGGCAGATGATGGCGGCCGTAGGTCAGGGCCGGTTGATGCAGGTTTACGATGAACTATTTTCATCACACGGTATAATAGTTGCCCAGGCACTTTTAACCAAGCCCGATTTTCTGAATCGACTTGGTTACCTGAACGCACGTAATACGCTAATGGCCTTGCTGGACATTGGCGTGGTACCGATTGTCAATGAAAACGACGTGGTTTTCGTTGAGGAATTGAAAGGGACAACGTTTGGGGATAATGATAATCTGTCGGCAATGGTTGCTAATCTGGTCGAAGCCGATCAGCTTATTATTCTGAGCGATGTTGCTGGCCTTTACACTGCCGACCCCTGCCTTCATCCGGATGCGAAGATCATCCGTGAGGTGGATAAAATTGATCCCTCGATTGAAAGGCTGGCCGGCAGTACCTGTGGAAAGGGTGGAACCGGCGGGATGGCTACAAAGATCGAAGCGGCCAAATTTGCCACCGCCTCAGGAACGTCGGTGGTCATTGCTGCCGGCACCGAGCCAGATATTATTACGAGGCTCATTGAAGGGGAACAACTGGGCACTCGTTTCCCGGCAAGTACTTCCAAGGTGGAGGGCCGCAAACGTTGGATGCTGAGCCAGCCGGCGAAAGGACAGATCATTATTGATGCCGGTGCAGCGACAGCCCTGCTTGAGCAGAACCGCAGTCTGTTACCGGCGGGAATCCTTCAAGTGAAGGGACGGTTTGAGAGGGGCAACATTGTGGCCCTGGTCCATTCCGAGGGGAACCGAATAGCGATGGGCATTGTGAATTATGATTCAGCAGATATCAAAAAGATCATGGGAGCCCGCTCGGACCGAATCGAGGCAATCCTGGGGTACGGATACGGCCAGGAAGTGATGCATCGAAACAATCTGATTATTGTTTAGAAACCCAGTATATTCAAATCAAACGGTTTGAAAGGGAAAAAATCCATCATGAATACAGAGCAACAAGCAGCAAAAGCAAAGCAGGCATCTATCCGCCTGGCAGCCGTTCAGCAGGATGTGAAGAATGCAGCGCTCCAGGCCATTGGTGAGGCCATCAAACGAGATGCGGCTCGGATTATTGAAGCCAATAGAATGGATCTCGACAAAGCAGCAGCGGAAAATCTGGCTGCACCCCTCGTGAAACGGTTGAAATTTGACGAGGGTAAGATAAAAGAAGTATGCGACGGACTATCCAGCCTGGCAAGCCTGCCCGACCCGGTGGGCCGGACTATAAGCGCGATGGAACTGGATCAGGGGCTGGAGCTATTCAAAGTGAGTTGCCCGATCGGAGTGATCGGAATCGTCTTTGAATCACGACCGGATGCGCTAGTACAGATATCGTCACTCTGCTTGAAAAGCGGGAATGCTGTCCTGATGAAAGGTGGGAGTGAAGCGGCCAACACCAACAGTATCCTGGCCGGGATTATTGATGAAGCCAGTGTGAAATCCGGTATACCTTCAGGCTGGCTCACGCTCCTCAAAGCTAGGTCCGATGTAACTGAGATGCTTAAGCTCGACCAGTATATTGATCTGATCATCCCCAGGGGCAGTAACGAGTTCGTCCGGCATATCATGCAGAACACCAGTATCCCCGTCCTGGGACATGCCGATGGCATATGCCATGTGTATGTAGACAAACAAGCTGACACGGAAATGGCGGTGAAGATCGTTGTTGACAGTAAAACACAGTATGTGGCGGTCTGCAATGCCGCCGAAACGCTGCTGGTTCACGAGGCTATAGCTACGGACTTCTTACCAAAGGTTCAAACCGCGCTTGAAGCAAAAGGCGTTGAGATCCGTGGATGTGAACGGACCACCGAGATAATCGAAGCAGGGTCCGCCACAGAAGAAGATTGGGCAACCGAGTACCTTGATTTGATACTGTCCGTCAAGGTCGTCAGTAGCCTGGATGAAGCGATAGATCATATTAACCGATATGGCTCAGGGCATACGGATGTGATCGTGACCTCAGATCAATCCAGAGGTATGCAGTTTATGGATTATGTAGATTCAGCCGGTGTATTTATGAACTGCAGCAGCCGGTTTAGCGATGGATTCCGCTATGGATTGGGGGCAGAGGTGGGCATCAGTACGAGTAAGATACACGCACGAGGGCCGGTGGGACTGGAAGGCCTGGTCATTTACAAGTGGAGACTTATCGGGGACGGACATACCGTCACGGAATATTCCGACAAAGATGGAAAATCGTTTACCCACCGTCGGCTGGAAAAAGACTATGGGTCCAGGTGAACAAGAAAAAAGAAGGGGGCAGGCCATGATAAACTATCGATTCGAGAGGGAATGCCGCACACCCTACTCTGAGGCATACATAATCACAGTTGACGAAGAGCAAGTCGTGGGACGGGTGGATCTTCATTTTACACCCACTATCGTGAACGCGAGTCTTTGTGTCGGGGAGAACCTGACTGCGGAAGAAG
>CAZDMY010000056.1:0-831 GCA_964506405.1 uncultured Dehalococcoidia bacterium
CGCTTCCTTCAGCCTCTCGATCTCAGCCTGCGCCTCCGAGCGTATTTGTGAGGCCTCTTCTCGCGCTTTTGCCTCCGCTTCCTGCCGCGCATTTTCGATGATCTCTTCAGCCTGCTGCCGGGCCTCCGTCTTCAAGCTCTCGGCTGTGGTCTGCGCTTCGCCCGTCATTCGATAGGCTTCCTGTTTCGCTTCCTCTGTGAGCTGTTGCGCCTGCTCTGTTGCGCTCTGCCGGATTTCCTCCGCCTGCTGATTCGCCGCTTCCTTCAGCCTCTCGATCTCAGCCTGCGCCTCCGAGCGTATTTGTGAGGCCACTTGACGAGCACGCACTTCAGCTTCTTCCTGAGCTTCCTCGGTAATGCGGTTCACCCGAAGATCGGCTTCCTGTTGGGCATTGCTGAGTATTTGCTGAGCCTTCTGGCGAGCCTGCTCTTTCAGGGCTTCCGCTTCTGCGTGGGCTTCCTGGGTTATCTGTGAAGCTCGCTCGGTTGCCCGGCTTTCGGTTTCAATACGGGCATCCTGGATAATCGCTTCGTACTGCTTGTTTGCTTCCTCTTTTATTCTTTGGGCCTCAGCCTCCGCTTCTTCCTTGACAAGCGTGGCTTCTTCCCGAGCCCTGGTTTCAACCTCATTACGAGAATTACGTATCTTCTCTTCGGCTTCCCTAATGGCTTCCTGTTTCAGCCGGTCAGCCTCAACGGCTGCCTCTTCCCTTAAACGGGTTGCCTCCTGCGCTTTGGCTTCCGCTTCCTGCCGGGCCTTCTCAACTATCTCCTGCGTCTGCCGCGCTGCCTCTTCTTTCAGCCGCTCGGCCTCTGCTCGGGCCTCGCTGAT
>CAZDMY010000056.1:931-6722 GCA_964506405.1 uncultured Dehalococcoidia bacterium
CGAAGCTTCCGCTTTGATGCGTTCCGCTTCCGCAATCGCTTCTTCTTTGATACGAGTTACTTCTTCCTGCGCTTTGGCTTCCGCTTCCTGCCGGGCCTTCTCAACTATCTCCTGCATCTGCCGCGCTGCCTCTTCTTTCAGCCGCTCGGCCTCTGCTCGGGCCTCGCTGATCACCTGAGAAGCCTGCTCCCCTGCCTGGCTATCACTTTCAGCTCGTGCCCCCTGGAGTATTTCTTCAGATTGTCGCGAAGCTTCCGCTTTGATGCGTTCCGCTTCCGCAATCGCTTCTTCTTTGATACGAACTGCCTCTGTCTCTATTTCCTCAGCTTCTTGAAGTGCTTTATCGGTAACTTCCTGAGCGCTCCTGCGAGCTTCTTCCCTTATCGCCTGAGCTTCGGCTTGTACCTCTTGTGGTAACTGAGCTTCGGATGGCTTAGGTTCGGAAGGGATACTGGGAGCGGGTTCTGTCGAATCAACCTTAGAATCGCTGGTTGATGTTGCGAAGGCGGTTTCAAAGGTCTCTCTTGGTGGTGGTGGAGGTGGCACCTGGGATGGAGGTGGTTCAGCTATTCTCTCAGCCCTGGGCTCTGCTGGAGGGGGGGTAACGGGCGCTGGTTCCGCTGGTCTGGCTGGGGTCTTGAAGGAATCGAGATCGTCCGATAGTTCTGAGAACTCTCTTTTGGGCGGAGCAGGGGATGGAGGCGGTTTGGTAGCCAGCGAATTTTCCGCTGGTCCGGATAAATCCTCACCATGCACAATGCCGCCAAAGGAGGGGGGGGCAGGGGGTTTTCTTTCCTCTTCAAAGGGTCTCGGCTTAGGTGCGGGCCTTGCTTCCGCCGACGGCTCCGCTAAGTCCCCTTCAACGGGCGCACTCCTGGGCTTAGGTTTTTTGAAATCGAAATCCTCTGAAAGTTCAGAGAATTCCTTCATCTCCTTCTTAGCCATAACACTTCCTCCCTGTTCCCAAGTGTACTCAGTCGGACAACAGGCTGTTTATATTAGCAAATGCCATTAATGTTGATCAAGCCCTTCAGGCAGAGATCCTTCTGGCTGATTGTTTCCAAATACCCATTAAAGCTAAGAATAAACATTTGCTATTCTTACCGGCCCATTTCGCAGCATCAGGTAATAGTCGATTATAAAGTATTTACATATTTGTTGTCAAATACTTCTTCTTCACCTCAGAACCTGATCGAAATAAAATTCGTCCCAATATCCCTTTCCATAATTTAAGTTATCGATCAATAAGGGGGCGATCTTTCTCTCTATTCAGGACTTCCTTTCCTATGAGGGACATTAGATAAGTAAGCCGCGGGGCCCAGGGATGGGTTTAGTCTTCAGAAACCTGCTGATTCTTGACACCGCACGGCTGGTTGTGTAATGTAAGTCTGAACACCCGATGGCAGCACCTGATCGCATCGTTGTTCAGGTCCATCGTCAACAGCAGTGTCGCACAGCCTATACGGGCTGCTGCTAGTGCTGCTTTGAACCCTGCGTGCCCCACCCCGACTACGATCACATTGTATTGTACAGCAGAAGTAAGTGTACCATTCCCAGATCGAATGGAAAAAGGCGCGCCTTTTTCGTGTTTCTTCCCTTCAAGTACAGACGATTTCTTACATCACCCGTTATTGATCTCTGGTCACTGAACACCGACTGCCTTCTTCACGTTCAACAGTGTTGTGCTGCTGTCGGTTATGATATCGTATGTGCCCGGTGTAATGGGATCGGGGCACTGGAAGTAAGCCCTTGTACCGCCCATATAGCTGGCCATAGTAGTAGTTCCGGCGAAATAATACGTCGCTGATGCCGGATTCAGGAGCCAGTCATCGGGACTGTTGGGTGGATATAAGCCAACATTAATAGGTATTCGCCACCCATCAACAGGCCGATTACCACCCTGAAGGTTGACGTAGATATCTACAAACACCGATTCTGATACTGTTAGTTCAATATCACCCCCAGTAGTTACCATGACCTCGGTACCACAGACGACACCTTGGCCTTTAACGGTTCCACTGAATGTGTATATACCTGGTGTTCCCGATGCAATCACTTCATAGGTGAATGTGCCCGGTTCAAACATCCATCCAAATGTGACCTGCTGTCCGTTCTGACTGATACCGCCTATATTGCCACTTTCACTACCTTCGACATAATCAAACCCATTCGGTAGAAGTTCAGTTGCTCCCCCTGGGTTGACGCCCATAGCAAACACACTCACTTGGAACTGAGTTCCCTTTATTACTTCAGCAGGAAGAACTCTATGTGCGGTTACTCCGACGGCTTCAAAATTCGCTGTAATTGAATATTCACCATTCATTGTGATCAGCGTACTCGGCGAGCCAGGATTGGCAATCATTGGCACGCCACTGCCAGTCCAACCCGTAAACTTATAACAGTAGTCTGCTTCAGCTACAATAGCTATCGTTGTTCCTGATTGATAATTAAAAGTACCTTCACCGGGTGTTATCACTGACCCACCAATTGTACTATTCGTGGTTAAATCGACTGTTGGTAATGAGAAATTCGCCTGTATCTCATAATTCCCATTCATCGTGATCGTCGTGTTCGGCGAACCCGGACTGGCAATCGTGCCAATATCCCCCGTCCAGCCGTCAAACTCCCGGCCGCCAGCCGGCACTGCTGTTAAGTTTACAACCTGTCCGATTGAATACAGATGGGAACCGACCGAAGGCGTAACCGTCCCACTTCCCGACTGGCTGATATCCAGTGTGTACTGTTCGGTGCCCTGTTTGATCATTATCGATTCCGTCCACCAGATATAGTCCCCTCCATTATTTCCGGTTACCCAGTCATCCCGGTCAGCCGGATCGGGCAGGTTGTCATGGCAGTTACTATCAAGTTCCTGCGTCGGAGTCGCTAATAAACCTTCCTCATCTTCCTCCCAGAAGTACACCCTGATATCCACATCTCCATCACCGATACACTGGATCGACCATCCCACAGTCTGCCTCTCGCCACCTGGTAACGGATCAAGCTGTTTGACATGCGGTTCATCCTCAGTTAATCGTATATGTTCAAAAGAACAGTAGTTATTGGCATACTCCCTATTCCCAAGCGCCCCCAGAAGCACCCCGCAATCGTTGCTGAAGCTCCCCGAATCCACCCATGTTTTAATCTCATCCCACCTATCGTTACCGAGATCACTGGTATCGATCCACGGCCAGGCATTATCTCCAGTTCCTTCATCGTCCATAGATCCATCATCCGGTCCGGCGGATGATAGTCCGCGATCATGCGCCCAGCCCGGTGGCAAGGGAAGTCCGCTCAACGAGGGGGATCCGTTTTCGATCCATTCATCGCCATCCGCATCGAAATCCTGCCCACCATCCTGTGTCCCCGATTCAACCGGGAATGGATCAATCGCCAGGGCGTCCGGAGTGTCCGAATCATCCGACAGCGCCTGCTTGGCATAGATCCTGACATACAAGTTATCCAGCATTCCCCCGGTATTGTTCTCGATGTCTGCCGTGACCACATAGAACTGGCCCTTGTTCAGATGTGTGGTATGGCCCGGTGCGATAAGTTCAGCAACAGCGCCTACTCCCGTTGAAGCGAAGTTCGCTGTAATCTCATAATCCCCATTCATCGTGATCGTCGTGTTCGGCGAACCCGGACTGGCAATCGTGCCAATATCCCCCGTCCAGCCAAGAAAATCATAACTCGGGCTGGCGACCGCTACAATAGCGACATGCGATCCGGGGTGGTAGTAGAAAGTCCCTTCGCCCGGAACATCCACAGAACCGCCGGTGCTGCTGGATAAATTCAGTGAATGCATGATGTTGACTGCTTCATCGACACCCATATCCACGGTTCCGTAGAGTATCCGCAAATCTCCCTCAAAGTCGGTTGCCGGCAGGTTCGGCGCCCTATTGGTTCCGGCGTTGATACAGGGTGAAGTCGGCATCAGATGGAAATCACCGCTTCCCGGATTGACCCACTGGGGATCGGCACTGATATTGCCGTTTCCGGCAAACCCGGTCTGATCGATATCGGTGAAGCTGACTGCGGGCGATCCGCTGCTGATGGCCTCACCCGGATTACCCCAGATGATACAGTTGGTAATGACCGGGGCTGAATTGCCCGGATTGCCGATGGCGCTGCCGATATCGGCAAAGTTGTCGTGGAAATTACAGTTGGTCACAATCGGTGAAGCGTTGTTATTGAGGATGGCACCCCCCGCCGACCAGAGCGCATCCTGTGCTTCTTCAATGGTAAATGGCGGTATCAATTCCATTCCCGAACCCGGACCGTCTGCTGCCACCGCAGCGTTGCCGGTGAAAACAGTGTTGACCAGAAGCGGTGCCGAATCATCATTATAAAGTGCGCCACCGAATTCAGCCGTGTTGCCGGTAAATAAGCCCTCCATCACATGGGGAATCGAATCATCCATGTTGCACATGGCCCCACCATTGGTCGCGTCATTCTCAATGAACATGCAGTTGGCTATCATGAACTGTGATTCGCTGTTGTAAAGCCCACCACCATTTACAGCATCATTGTTTTTGAAAATACACGTGTTTATCGAAGGGGTTGACTGGATGTTGTAAATCCCGCCACCGTTATCCGCTGTATTGCCGTCAAAAGAGTTAACCAGAATGGTTGGAGATGAATACGTATTGAAGATAGCACCACCGTCATCTTCTGCCACATTGCCGGTAAAGGCACAATTGACGATTGTCGGATCGGACATGAAATTAAACATCCCGGCGCCGGAATCATTATCCCCGGAACCGTCGGCATAACCGCCGGATATGGTGAATCCATCAAGTAAAGCGGATGAATCGAGATCCATGCCAAACGGGTGGTTGAAGACATGGTAGCAGTTATCCGCATTTTCACCGACTGTACCAATATCGCCACTGAGAAGGGAAACATTGGCATCCCAGTCACGCTGATAACGTTCAGTCTCATTGCCAGCAAATCCGCCATACATTTCCACACCGTTGATCAACTGGAAAGCATCAGTCCTGCTGGTCCCCGGAGTATACGTTCCGGATGCCACCCATATTTCGTCACCCGGGGAGGCAGCCGCCGAGGCATCCTGCAAATCAATAAAAGCGTTGGTCCAGCAGTTGCCGTTATTGGCACCGGTGGCATCATCGTTGACATATATCCGACCCTCCACTGAAGTGACGGTGAAGGTCGTCTGCATATACAGTTCATCTGGATCGGCCCCGGTAAAGAACGGATCGTTCGGATCAAAGAACACGGTTACCCCATGAATTCCGGGGGTCACGATGGTAGGGATCTGCCCGGAAACGCTGAAGTTGCCATTGACGTCAGTGGCAATATTGAAGGTGATGGTTCCGCCCGTATCCAGCTTTGCGATACCGCCGAGGGAATGGCTCCAGCTACTATCAGGCTCGTTCGGCGCAAATCCGGTACCGGTAAGGGTCACGTTCGTACCCGGCAGCCCGCCGGGGGGATTGATGTTAAGCGATCTGGGTGCCACCTGGAAGGTGGTTTCGCTGACTTCGTCGGTTGACTCGCCTGCATCAATATGTGATTCGGTAAACAGGATCTGGATTTCCTCCTGGGAAAGCACCTGATCATAGATACGTACTTCGTCGATGATACCATCGAAAGCGTGATTGTCGTTAGCGCCTCGATTTCCTATCTGCAGCGCGTGGTTAGTAGTAACGCCCGACGTGCCGCCATAACTGGACGTTGTACGGACTGTAGCTATAGGACTTCCATTCAGATATAGTTGACCGGTATCCCCACCAACATCACCTGCAAAAGCAATATGGCTCCATTGATTTGT
>CAZDMY010000056.1:6732-10898 GCA_964506405.1 uncultured Dehalococcoidia bacterium
ACAGGGGATTCATACAACTCCCAGAAGTTATTAGGACTCTCGAAGTAGGTATAGGATGGATTGATGAAGGTCCATCCCGCATCGGAATTGTCTCTTTTAGTAACGATATCCTGAAGATCCCCGCTTCTGGGATAGATCCATGCTGAGAAGGTCACTTCACCACTCCCCGGATCCCAGGCATCACCACAATCAACATAGTCATCGAAACCATCGAATTCCAGAGCCGTTCCCGCATCATTCTTAACTCTCTTCTGAATCTTCCACTGACAATCATCGCCGGCGGGAGAATCATCGGATCCAGCAATGTAAACATAGCCGGAATCAACCACAATGCCCCGTGCCAGATCATCACCACTGCTGGAATTTACAGTTTCAACCCATTCCATGGAACCGTCACTCAAAGCCCGTTTTTCTATTCTCCATTGCGGATCGCTATCCCCGTTGGTTTCATCATAACCCGCAATATAGGCATAGCCGGAATCAATCGTAATATCATAGGCAACGTCACCATAACTGCTGGGATTTGAGGTTCTAGTCCATACTAACGAACCGTCACTCAAAGCCCGTTTTTCTATCCGCCACTGTGAATCGATATCACCATTAGAATCATCATAACCCACAATATATGCATAGGTGGAGTCAATAGCAATATCATACGCAACATCGCCGTAACTGCTGGGATTGAAAGTACCGGTCCACACCAGAGAACCGTCGCTTAAAGCCCTCTTCTCTATTCTCCATTGCTGATCGTTATCCCCGTTAGTTTCATCATAACCTGCGACATAGGCATAAGAAGAATCGACAGCAATACTGTTGGCCACGTCATCATAGCTGCTATGTGCTATGGTTTCATCCCAAATCAAGGTGCCATCGTTTTGATTTCTTTTCTCAACCCTCCAGTGCATATCAGGTCCATCATATTGACCGGCAACATAGAGATATTGAGAGTCAAGCGCGACTGCGTTTATTTTTGAGCCATACTGACTACCATCGGTTTGTGTCCAGCCCCGAGAACCGCTGTTCAAGCTGAACTGCTCCAAATGCCAGTACGGACCTCCAGCACTTGGCATATACCTGGTGGCGACATAACCATAACCGGATGCCGCATTTACGGCAATATCATTAACTATGTCGCCGTAAACACCGGAATCCATGGTGCTTGTCCAGACCACCGAACCATCGCTTTTATTTCTTTTCTGCCATCTTCCCTGCATATCATATGTGCCACCCTGTCGTTGCGTTCCGCCCACATAGATATGATCCGTATCAGCAGCAATTGAAAGAGCTGAATCAGAGGGAGCAGACTCACCGACGGTAGGATTCTCAGTTATGTTCCATACGACTGGATCATTCGGCACATCGGTAGTCCATTGTGCACCATAAACAAGTCCGTGGTTGCTACCTACATTATCATATGCAACCGTTCCAGCACCTTCGTTGAACGCCCAGTAAGCCACGGGCTCCGGGAGCGTGCCGCTGGCCACAAAATGCGCGGTCACTGCCTTGTTAGAATCCATGAAAACAGTGCCGGGATTGACGCTGCCGGTGAGATCACCGCTCCAGTTGTCGAAATCGTAACCGGAAGCTGAATGGCCGGTGAGGGTGACAGTCGTTCCATCGTAATAGTACGAGCCAGAAATCCCCGCAGGAACAGCGGCTACAAGTCCGCCCCCGAGAGGATCAACGGTTACTGTAAGTTCGAACATCGCAGTACCCGTTCCGGCAAGGTCCTCACAAGCCACAATATATACCTGACCCGGATTCAGCATGCGGGGAATGATCGCATTTACTTCAAAATCATCGAACAATCCGTCGCTGTCAAGATCGGCCTGGGCGGCTGCGACTGAGCCGGCCATCACCAGTACATCTGCTCCAATGGTGACATTCGTCGTATTCAGTTCGCCTGTGTCCGGTTCGGTTCTAAAATCGTATCCGTGAACAATGACATTGGATTTTACCATCCCGTTATCAGGAACGATCTCCAGGGTTGGTAATCCATTAAAACCACTCAGGCATACCCTTCTACCTGTAGTATCAGCAGCGGTAAGTGTACCGGAATTGCCGGTGGCAATTGCGGAAATCCAGATGGTTCCATCGGGATTTACACTGTTCGTTCCCTGAAGCGGCCCATCCAGATGTACCATGGCTCCGGGTGAGAATCCTGCACCGGTTACGATAACAGACTGATAGCGGGCATTATTCATTGAACTAGCTTCAATCCAGTCGGTGATCTCGAATGAACGGGTGTCAGGATCTGCATCCTCAGTTTCCACCGTGAATGAATAGAAATCATCCGGCGCGCTGTCACCACATGGACCGACCGAATTGGTTTCCTGAGAGATCTGCGGATTCCTGATACCGGCACCCGGCTGGATTGCCAGGGTACAGGTATTACCAGCAGTGATTGACATGGGCGGTGTAATCGTGATGGATTGACCTGTTATGTTAACATCTGCGGCATTCACCGAGTTGATTTGATAATAGCTGGTATTCGAGCTGGTACTGTTCAAGTTCACTTCATCGTCAAACGTGACAATGAGAGCATTATCCGGGCTGATGGTGATATTGGATGAACAATAAACTGTATATCCCGATATCTCGTTCGCCCTGTCGTTGGTCAATACTGGTCCGGCCAATATAGTGACCTGCCCCCGAACCTCATCTATACCCATATCGACGATGTTGTTAATAATGCGTGAATCCCCATCGATATCATGGGTCGGGAGGTTGGTTACAGCATTCGTTCCAGCGTCAATACAGAGCGATATATCGGTCAGGTGGAAATCGGAACTTCCGGCAAACTGCGGATCGGCATTGATATTGCCTGATCCAGGATACCCGCCAGCCACATCGCAATGAGTCACTGTTGTGGTTGAGTTGTTATTACCAATTTCATCGGGTGAATCTCCCCATAAGATACAATTCGTGATATCCGGTTCAGAAAAACCATCGCTGAAGAATCCGCCCCCGGTAGTCGCGGCATTGGCTGAGATAACACTGTTCGTGATTGCAGGCATCGAGAGGAAATTAAACACACCTCCACCGGTGATAGCCGCATTTCCATAAACAGTCGAGTTGGTCACATCGGGAGAAGATCCGAAATTGGCAACTGCCCCACCACTATCCGCTGCCGAATTCCCGGTAAAGACACAGTTGGTGATGGTCGGATCGGCAAACGAATTGTACATTCCTCCCCCGTAGTTGTGAGGATAAGCACCATCAGCATTCCCACCGGTGATGGTGAAACCATCGAGAATCGCAGTACTGGCCAGGTTCGTTCCTTCCAATTCTCGTTGAGCCAGCACTTGTTCCGCTTCCTCTTCACTCTCTATATCCAGAAACAAGTCGGATTCACCCTCGCTTGCATGGTAAAAAACATGGTAGCAATTGTCCGCCGTGAAAGAAGGTGTACCGATCTCACCGGTTAAGATTGTTTGATTGGCCACAAAATCCCGGTCGGCTAAATCGTAAGTATTAGGATCTTCATTACCAGCTAGTCCACCGTAGATTCTAACGCCGTCTTTCATCCGGAACGACCTGTAACGATCACCCGAGCCGCCGTGTTCTGTTGTCGGTGTATAGGTTCCGGAAGCCACCCATATTTCATCTTCGGCCATGGCAGCATCGATGGCATCCTGCAAACTGTTGAAAGCATCCTCCCAGGTGAGGCCAGTGGCCAGTCCGGTAGCATCGTCATCAACATAGTAGACGATTTCGTTGCCAACCAGCAGATATACCGGAACAGTAACCGGATCCTCATCAGGATCATTGCTGGCAATGATCATATCGGCAGTGTATTCACCAAGCTCGAGTTCTGTAGCATCGAGATAAACGTCAATGTCAACATTTTCTCCCGACAGAAGAGTTCCGCCTTCAGGAGATGCCGAAATCCAACTGGCAGAGGGTCTGAACAAAACCGCCAGAGAATCGTGTAAATAGGACGTGTTAAATGCTACTTCCAGTCCATCTGATCCATCCGCATTTTCAATACCAATTGTGCAACCGTAGATATCGAAACCGCCGGTGAAAGATTCATACTGGTATAAAACACGCCCGTTAGGATAAAGAACAACTTCCGCATCAACCCGTCCGGTCGAAGAACAGCATTCACCATAGTTTACAAACTGAACTACCAGTTTGTCTCCCAGGTTCTGATAGTATACTTC
>CAZDMY010000057.1:0-10876 GCA_964506405.1 uncultured Dehalococcoidia bacterium
TCACCACATCCCCTCCGATCGAACGCTTCAAGGCATCCGGCGTATCGATAGTCATAATCCTGCCGAGGTCGATGATGGCGATTCGGTCGGCCAGCTTGTCCGCTTCATCCATATAGTGAGTGGTCAGGAATATGGTGATTCCCATTTTGCGGGCCAGGCCGCGAATGTAATCCCAAATATGGACCCGGGTCTGGGGATCGAGTCCGGTAGTGGGCTCATCCAGAAAAATGATCTGGGGCTGGTGGATGAGGCCCATGGCGATATCCAGCCGCTTGCGCATACCGCCCGAATACGTTGAGGCCAGTCTATCTGCGAACTCTGTCAGTTCCACCATTTCAAACAATTCCTTCACCCGCTTTTTGATAGTGGCCCCGTCCAACCGGTAGAAGTGCCCGTAAAGGCTCAAATTCTCGCGACCGGTGGCATGTTCATCGACGCCGACATCCTGAGCTACATACCCGATGTTGCGGCGCACTCCTCCCGGATTCTTAGCAACGTCGAATCCTGCGACAACAGCCGTTCCGGAAGTGGGTTTGATAAGGGTATTCAATATCTTTATCGTGGTCGTTTTGCCGGCACCATTCGGCCCCAGAAATCCGAATATCTCACCTTCCTGAATAGTGAAATCAATACCATCCACCGCCCGTACATTCGGGGGATAGACCTTGGTCAACTGACTGGTTTCAACGATCGGCATCGTGCCTCTCCGCTACTGCTTTCGTATTACACGTGTCTGGCAGCAAAGTTGTGTTTCTCCGTGAAATTGTCGACGAGGACGATGAGCGGGGGTAAGACCAGCAGGCTGGCTACAAGTGCGAAGAAGACATTCGTCATGGTCACAATACCGAAATCCACCAGGATGGGGAAATCCTGAGCAATTAGCAACGCCGCAAAACCGCCGATAGTGGTGAAGGCGGATACGCTGATAGCTCGACCGATCTTGGTCATAGCAGTAGCCATTGCATCGGCCGGAACCGCACCTTTCCCCCGTTCTTCGTAATAGCGCATCATCAGGAGTATGGTGAACTCCACCCCGATCCCCATGATTAGTGCTCCCAAGGTAGCGGTTAACGGGGTGAACTCAATGCCGAGTACGTACAGAGACAGGGCGGACCACCCGATGATCAGGACGATGGGGAGGGTTGCTAAAACCGCCCGAATAATGCGAAAGCGGAAAAGGAGAAGAAGCCCGGCGAAAATAAACCCAATGCCAATCATGGTCATCTCATTGCGGCCGCTGGTGATGGCCTCGATAACCTTAACTGAAATCACCGGCATACCGGTCAATGCTACGCTTATCTCATCATTCGGCGGATCGGAATTCGTTATATGAACTTTCAAATCGTCGGCAAGCTCGGATGCCCGCGCTTCGTCAATAAGCCCGATATCGATAATCAGGTTACAAGCCATTAAATCATCGCTGATCAGGTTCTTACTAATGGTTGGATCGATAGATTCCCGAACTATCTGCTCCACCTGAGCACGATCCGACGGAATGTCTCCTCCGTTGGCCTGGGCCACCAGGTCGGCAATGCTTCTGACGCTGGTGACGATGTCGGAAGGCTCGTTTTCCGTGATCCGTTGTTCCAGGTCGAGCATCCATCTTAGAGTGGCTGGTTCCAGCGTTCCGGGTGTTCCGTCTTCCCTGGATTCGATGAACACATTGAAAGAGGTGTTCCTCTGTGCGACATCCCGAAGTTTATTAAGGGTTTTTACCGCCGGCAGGTCTTGCGATATGAAGACGGTTTCATCGGTGACGGTCTTAATCTTTGAATCGGCAACAATGCCTCCGATGGTCAGAGCAATCGCAATGGGAACAATGATGAGCGGGATACTAATGATGCGAGGTGCCAGGTACCTTAGATTGCGCTCGATCAGACCCGCCTTTTCCTCAACGGGGGCACTTCTTTTTGCTTTCTTTGCCAGGGAACGATGATTTTGAGTCCGGTCATTCCAGTACAGGGAGGCCAGAAGTGGGAACAGGGCCACTACATAGGCGGCAATCACACCGATGATCAGCATCAAGCCGAAATCCTGGATCATCGGCACGGGTGAAAACTGCAAGGCTACAAACCCCAGACAGCCAGCAATGAGGGCAACCCCAACTGCCGGTCCGATATGAGTGATCGAGTCGATGACAGCCTGTGCTGTTGTCCCGCCGCGCCACACCTCCTCATCATAGCGGTTGTGGAACTGGATGCCGTAATCGATTCCAAGTCCAATGAGAACGGGGAAAACCGCCATGGAAATCATGGTCAGAGGAACGTTGAGTATTCCCATCAGTCCGAAGGTGTATATGGTCCCGACGAGCACAACTCCCAGCGGCAGCCATCGCCAGGCAAAGAACCCCCGAACCTTAAAGATGAGGGCCAGGATGATGAAAAGCAGGGCGATGGAAGCAATAACCATCAGTCCAAGTGTTTCCATCATCATATCTTCCACCTGGCTCATCAGGGCCGGTGAGCCCGTTACCACCGTATCCACGTCGCCGCTGAATCCGGCCGCTGCAACCGCGTCTTCGGTGGCTTTAACCAGGTCCTTTAAGACATCCGATTCCAGTTCGGCTTCCAGTACGATGGCAACCAGTGCGTACTGGCGGCTCGGCAGTACCTGCCGGAAGCGCTCTGCAATTTCGCCTGTCTGGGGATCAAGGACGATTTCAATCCGTTCCAGTTCGCTTTCAGGAATCGATGGATTTCCTGACTGCTGGGTCATTGCCTGTTTGATAAAAATGTTGGGGCTGGTGACTGTAATAACCTCCGGATACTTTTCCCGGTTGCCCATTGCCGTTTCGATATACCCCATGGCGGCGAGGTTATCCATACTCAGCAGATGTGATAGATCCTCTCCCTCGATCATCACCATGATGATGTCACTGCCGAAATTCTGGTTGAACCGAACGTAGTCTTTATATTCCTGAGTGTCTTCAGAGATCATGGTCTCCGTCCCGGTTTCCATATTCATCTGTCCCGAGACAAAAAAGGATACCACGACCAATGCCAGGGCAGCGGGAACAACCAGCCAGTACCTGTGGACAACGAAGATGCCCAGTTTCCGAAAAACGGTTTTCATATTAGAAGCTCTCCTGAACCCTTCCCCAGTTTGAGGAGGACGTTACTAATCGACTTCAACGAAGATGCCAGTACTCTTTGGTCGTCCTTGTCCAATGAAGCCAGTTGTGCTGCCAGCGTGCTTTTCAGCCTCATCATTACCTGATCGACGGCTGCTCGCCCATTCGGGGTTAAGCTGATATTACTTTTTCTGCGATCTGTGATATCCGGCCGGCGTTCAACCAGGCCTAATCCGATCATCTCATCGATCAGCCTGGTCATCTGTGATTTTGAGATTAGCAGCATATCTGCAATTTCAGCAACGTGAAGCGTGCCTTCTTCGTCCAGCACCCTGAGTATCTCGAGGTGATGGCGGGTGATACCCGCTTCGAGATCGGCCAGGGATTTCTTGAAGATATTCTTATGAAGTCCCCGGTGCAGCTTGGGCATATGGGAGAGGATCTCAAAGATATCGTCTGTTGAGTTGTTTTCAAGCTGAGGATTCATATTAGCCTTAGTACATAATATGCACTATTCATATTATGAACCATTTTAGCAGTAAAACAAGTGGATGTCAAACCGTAGAAAACAAACAGCGGTCTAGTCGTCCGGCTCTTTCAGGTTGGCGGCCACCTTTCCGGAGAGGGTGATCAATATTGTCTGCTCTTCAGGAGTCAGGCAACTCAATACACGTTGCACGTTGCGGATCATGGTATCCTCGATGTTTTCCAGGAGGTGCCGCCCGCTTTCGGTCAGGGTCAACCGGACCACACGCCGGTCATCAGGGTCCGCCAGGCGTTCCGCAAATGCGTTATCCACCCACCAGTTGGCCATTCGGGTGGCCGTCGAAAGGGGTACGCCCAGGGCCTGGCTGATGTCCCCCATAGAGGGATTCTTTTTTTCATAAAGGATGTTCCCCATTCGGTGGAAGGTGGCCGGATCGATTCGATCATGAAACTCAAAACCGGGAAGTGAGTTCCGGGTTTCAGTTGAACCTTGTAACGGGCGCTGGGTAATGCGCGACATCACCTCTTTCAGGTGGTCGACAAATTTCAGGATATGCTCATCGGATGGCTGTGGTGCAGGCCTGTCAATCATTATACCGCTTCCGGAATATTTCCATAATGAAATTATTAGGGAGACGACCGGCATCTGTCAAGTCCTGCTGATTTATTGAGTCATTTGCTGTCGGTGGTCAGCCCTCAGCGTTCAATCGCTTCTCCAAACAACAGACTTTCAGGAAGATTTCATTGCGGACGGCCGTCTAATCTGTGGGTACTTTTTGACTGATGTAAATTATTTATGCTCAAAGGAGCGGGGAATCCACCAGGGATAGAAATCGGGCATGTCTTTGCTGGGCTTCATGGGAAATTGCGGGGGTCTTTTCTCAAGGAAAGAGCGGATACCCTCGGCGGTGTCTTCACGCCGGCCGGTCCAGTACATGCAGCGCGAATCGATCTTGTGGGCTTCCAGGGGGTGGTCGGTTGCTGACATCCGCCACATTAGCTGCCGGGCCATAGCAACCGACACCGCTGAGGTATTATCCGCAATCTCCCGGGCGATCTCGTAAGCCCTGGCCAGCAACATATCCGTTGTCAGCACCTGGCTTACCAGACCGCCGGACAGAGCCTCTTGGGCGGTGAATACGCGGCCGGTCAGCACCCATTCGAGCGCCTGGCTCATTCCTACAATTCGAGGCAAAAACCAGCTGCTGCATGCTTCAGGTACCACACCACGCCGGGTAAAAACGAACCCCATTTTCGCGTTATCCGCTGCCAGGCGGATATCCATCGGAAGGGTCATGGTCAGTCCGACGCCGACCGCAGACCCATTGATGGCGGCAATGACAGGCTTTTTCATATCATAGATCCTCAGGGAAACCAGGCCGCCGTTATCCCGGTGAGATTCGAGAGTATCTTCTGAATCCCGTTTGCCGTAGTTGAACGTCTCTTCCCCACGGCCGAAATCAGCCCCGGCACAGAACGCCTTTCCGGTTCCGGTGACGATCACCACGCGAACATTGTCATCCGCATCGGCTCGGTCAAAGGAATCTATCAACTCTTCGCGCATTCGGGGAGTGAAAGTGTTCAGTTGCTCGGGGCGGTTGAGGGTCAACACCAGCATCGATTCCTTCAATTCATACTTGAGTTGTGTGTATTTCATCCATTTCCTCCCGTACATCAATCCTACCTGCTTGTTTCCCTTCAGGCAAGCATACGCCTAGCCAATTACCGCCATTTTAGCGTAAGATATGGAATGAAGACGGCAATCCGGAGGGCAGAGGTGATAGTTGTTCTTTATGGCGCGGATGATTTCACTATCAGGGAATCACTCAACCAAATCAAAGCAGATTGCAGTGACGATGCCCTGGGGGTACCGGATACAACCTGGCTTGATGGCAGTAGATTAACTCCCAGTGAATTACTTGCCGGCTGTAATACATTTTCTTTCCTGACGCCGAAGCGGCTTGTGGTGGCAGAGGGGTTGCTTGGCAGATTCGAAACCAAAGGTAAAAAGGGAAAGGGTAAAGGGAAATCACCTGAACTCAAGCAGTGGGAATCGCTGACTGAAAATCCGCTACCGGAAAGCACAGTTCTGGTGTTTAAAGAGGGGAACCTCAGTAAAACAAATCCGCTCTTGAAGAAACTGGCCTCCGTTGCTCAAATCAGGGAATGCCCGTTGCTTGAACTAAAAGCGTTGCCGGATTGGATACAAGCGCGGGTTCAGGCTAATGGTGCGGAAATTGACCCCCAGGCCCGTACCCGGCTGATACAGCTCATAAGCAACAACCTCTGGATTCTTTCCAACGAGATCGATAAGCTGTGTCAGTATACGGCCGGGAGGCGGATTACTGAAGCGGATGTAAACGATCTGGTGAGCAATGCGCGGGAAATGAATGTTTTCTACATGGTAGATACCATTATTCAACGGCGGCAGGGAGAGGCGCTCAAACAGTTGCATCAGCACTTTGCAGAGGGAGCAGCCCCGGCGTATCTGCTGTACATGATCACAGCAGAGTTTCGATTACTGCTTCAAGCAAAAACTCTTAAATCACAGGGTGTGCCGGTAAAAGAAATCGCAAACAAGACGGGGGAGCACCGCGACTGGAAACTGGAGAAGATGCTCAGACAATCGGCGGGTTACGCCGTACCTCGTCTGGAAAACACGTACCGCAGGCTACTACAGGCAGATCTCGATATCAAAACCGGGAAAACGGAGGGGCAAACGGCCCTCGATCTGCTTATTGCTGATTTGTGTAAACGCTGATGATATAGCTCGAAAAGGAGAAACTTGATGGGGTATGACGATGCATTGAACAAGGCGCTGGAGGATCTATCCGCTTTAAGGCCTTATATAGCCGCTTCAAAGAGCGGTACGGATTTCCAAAACGACCGATTCATCATCCCGTTTTTCAACCGGGTTTTTCACCTCACCTATCCCGATGGGGAGGTTGAGGTTACGGACGATGATCCGGGTTATCCCAAATGGTTGCGCATCCTGCTGATGCACTATGTGATTCAGTCCGATGGCAGCGCAATGGCCGATCAGTGGATCACCTACCGGCAATTACCCGGTGCGAACTTCTTCGAACAACGCTTCATGAATATGTGTATAAATCCTTTAACTCAGGCCTTTGGCGAGGATATCGAAGGATTCAAACGCGGTGCGTTAGCGCTGGGGGGTGATCCGATCACTCGCACAGGTGATTCTGCCTTCCGATTCAAGGCGCTTCCACGTGTACCTATGGCCTGTATCCTTTATTTGGGAGACGAGGAAGTCCAGTCCTCAGTCAACGTCCTTTTCGATGCGTCTGCCTCACAATACCTGCCTACGGAAGACCTTTCTTTGCTGGGGGTCTATCTCAATGGCATGCAAAGGTACCGGACCAGGTGAAAGCCGTTTCATATCTTCACGCCGCAGTAGGGGCAATGGCTGGAACTGCCCGGGACCTGTTCACCGCATAAAGGGCAGGATGCTGGGGCGGGTGCTTCTTCAGCCGCATTCGGAGCTTCTGTAAAGGTCACATCGTAATGCAGTGAATCCTTCGGGATGCCTTGAGAGGATACATATTGCGGAGCGAGTTCATATCCCATGTCTGTGAAGGGAAGGTAGATAATGCCGCATCCTTTCACATCGATGCTTCCCTCTTGTAAGTTAGAAAACAGTCTCTTTCTACCGAATGCGGAGCATGATTCCGCCAGAATTATCTTGATGCTCTCAATGGCTTCGCTCCTGGGAAGGGTGACCGGATAAGGATGCTCGATATGATAACCTTCTTTGTATGATGGATATAGATGCTGGAGAGAGGTGAAGCGTTTGCCGATATTGAGGAATGGCTTCGGGGCGGTTTTGAAAGCCGGGACCAGAAAATGCATATCCCCTTGCAGTTCCTTCTCCTCACTGGCCAATATCATGTTGATCTGTGCGAAATCCGCATAGCTATGAATTGCGAAATCATCGCTTTCAATACATATTCGCCAGAATGGGAGGTGTGTGGTATTCGGATTCTTTCCCGGAATTGTCAAGGCCTCTATCTGAGTGAACTTGTTGCCGGCTGATTCCCATGCCGTGTCGCAGTTGCCGCAGGTGAGCACCACGCTGTTGCGGCTCCCTTGTAAATCCCATCCGCACTCAGGGCAGAGAACCGGCAGGAAATTGAGTTTCCATTCAGGATCGGATATCGCCCGTTGGATTAAATCATTTCCCGAGAGATGGGCAATCCGGCTGCTGGTCACCGCATCGAACAACACACTCCCCTCAATATATGTCGGAAGATAGACGAGGTTGGCGGTTTCTCCAATTGCTACTTCATAGTAAACCTTGTCTTCAGCGGGATTCTTGTATGAACGCTGCTTAAGTTCTTCCATATCGGCTTTCAGGTCTTTTCTGAAACCCCGCAGTGGATTGCCGATACCAATTCCGGTGATCATACCCACTCCCAGCTTTACCCACTCCTGGTTTTCGTGATGATGGACTTTCCTTCCGGGAGCAAATCCGCTTGAGCTCCCTTTGGCATTTTTAGGCAATTTTGCGATACGCTCATCGATACTTTCTTTCATTTTTACATCCACGGGGAGAAAGGAGCCTTTTGTAGCAGGAGTTACGAATCTAGATTTCACAGTCTGGGGTTTGATCCCCAAACTGCCAGGCAGCCCTTCCAGTGAACTTCCAACAGCGGAAATATCGATTTCTTTGTTGGTAACATGATCACCAACACAATAGTAGATGGTGCCCTTGAATCTGAGGTAAGGGATATGAATGATCTGTTTATCACTGGTGTTATTCGGCAGTACGAAACGAAAATAATCCGATGCGGAAAAGTAGCTGCGCACACGGCAAAAAGGGCACTCGAAGAGCAGGTCGGTTTCGTCGATATCCACCGGCGCTCCGCACTGCGGACATGCCTGCTCAACTGTAAATCCCATTATGTCCTTCTTTCTACAATCTGATCCCGCAGTAAGGGCAGTGGCTCGAACTGGCCGGGACGTCCTCACCACATAGCGGGCAGTCCAGGGAAGTAACGGTACTCTCAACCTTCTTTTGGGCAGCCAGGTCGCTCACGAGTTCGAGCGATTGCTTGATGATGCTCACTTGTATCCCGTACTGTGCGGAAAGCTCGTATCCGCTGTCGTTAAAAGGAAGGTAGATGAGGGCCGAATCCGTCACCCGCACCTGGGCTTCGGTTAGACGGGATATCACATCGTGCTTTTCGCAGGCTCCGTTGGCCAGGACGATTTTGATGCTTTCGATTGCCTCGTCTCTCGGCAGGGTTACAGCGGAGATGCTGTGAACTCGTGTTTCCTGCTGTACCGGAGGCAGGATGTGCTGAGAAAAGGTCATGCGTTGCGCTGTGGTCAGGAGCATTTTGGGCGCGATCTTAAATGCGGGAATGATGAAACTAACCGGAATGTCCGGGAACTGTTCAGCCGGTATCAGCGGTTTGTCCAATCGGATAAGATCGGCATACGAACTGACCCCCAGATCCGGGCAGGTGGCATTGATTCTCCAGAAAGGAAGATACTCGGGATTATCCTGTTCCGGGGGAACCACGAACAGGGAGGCTTGCCTGAGTTTTCCTGAAGCAATCTCCCATGCTGAGAAACAGTTCGCGCAAGTGAAAGCCACACTGTTCTTACTTCCTTTAAGATCCCATCCGCATTGGGGGCACATGATGGGAAGAAAAGTGACTCGCCAGTGAGGGTCCGGATTGGCCGATCTCAGGATGGATTCGTCTTCTTCCCGAACCTTGCTGATGGGGTCGTTAACAATGGCGTCGTAGAGCATGTCTCCCTCCCGATATATCGGAAAATAAACAATGCTCAAATTCTCCCCGATGGCGACGTAGTATTGAATCTCTTCCGGATCGGTTTCAGGGGGTATTCTGGAATGGTCGGAAGCCCAGGCAAGGTTTCTCCGGGAACGTCGTTCTTCCAGCAGATCTCCCTCCGAGGTTACTTCAGTGGAAAGAACCTGCCAGATACTTACGCCGTTGCTCGTGGTTGCCGGACGGGAAAGGAATGTGCCCGGTTTGACATTGGGTAACTTGGCTGCCCGCGCTACGATCTCTTCAGCATCTTTGTCCACGGGGAGGTAGGTGCCACCCAAATCGGGTGAAACGAAATTGGCCTTGACGGTTTGAGTGCGAACACCGAGGGAAGGGCGCAGGACTTTCAGGGAAGTTCCTGCATCGGAGATATCCACGACCCGGTGATCGATATCGTCTCCCTGGCAATAGAACGCCGCTCCCTTGAAACGGATGTAGGGTGCATAGATGATCTCTTTCCCCGGCGCGTTATGTTGCATCACGTAGCGGAAGCAATCCGTGGGTGACATGATGCTTCTGGCGTCGCAATACGGACATTCGATCAGCCGGTCGGTTTCTTCCAGTTCGATCGGTGCGCCACACTGGGGGCAGCTCTGCTGTATCTTGAAACCCATTTCATTCCTCCCCGTTGTTATCCTGCCTTCGTATGCGAAAATCTGGTCTTAGAGATAAAGAGCATTTTGTGAGGGGTTTATTAGTCACGATTTGAAAACGGCATCTGAGATTTGTTTAAAGTTAGATTGTTTGTACAATCAAAATAAGCCCTGGAATGCTTATTCCCCAAAGTTGCCCGGCCCGGTGATGCTTGTGAAGATATCGGGCCCGGGCTGCAAATTCGATCGGGATTTGGCTCAGGATAACGGGACGAAAAAAGCTAGCGGTCAAAAGGGCTGGGTTCAATCGGGACTTCTTTTCCGCAATAAATACACACCGGCCTTGCTTTTGATACGCTGCGTCCGCAGTTCGGACATTGAACTGCCTCGGTGGTTTTGCGGCCATCCAGCTTCCCGTCACTCAGGTCTATATCAGTGATCATATCGAGAAGCTGTTCATCAGTGTATCCGTGCTCCTTCTTCATGAACCCCCAGAGAGCTTCGGTTAACATAAAAAGCCGCTCCACATCCCCATCCAGAATATCGATCACGCTGGTAGTAACCCGGTTTTCAGCACGAGCCATTTTAGCATTGTCCCGATTGATCTCCGAACGCATAGGTGATTCGAAATGAAATGCGCCACTCATCCGGTGTTTTCCTCCTGTGTTTATTTGAGACTACCTGTTTTTCAAAAAAGCTGTCCTGAGCTTATGTTACGTGCAAACTATCGTCTGGTTATCAACCCAGCTTTTCTCCGCATTCATTGCAGAATGAAGCGCCCGGCATATTTTCCGTGCCGCAGTTGCCGCAGAACTTCGGCTGGGGTTTTTCGTCAGCGGCCTGGCCGCATCGGGAGCAGAACTTGGCGGTTGGGGCCAGGTTCTTCCCGCAATTAGCACACTGCTTCA
>CAZDMY010000058.1:0-10832 GCA_964506405.1 uncultured Dehalococcoidia bacterium
GCCAAACTGTCCGACTAATCAGGTCAGAAATTGCCATTAAAACCACCGCCTATACTGCTGTTTAACTTGAATTTATCCAGTGATCGCTGGTACATCGCCAAATCAAGCAGCATCGCGGTGCTTTTGCAAAATAACGCGATCAGCTCAATGCGAAGCGTTATCAAGTATTCTTTCCTGTCGGCACTCGGGTTCTTTATCGGCGAAAAATTCCTGTTGTACCTGACGTTGAACGTTGTGTCGGAAACCATGTTTGTGCAGGCGGCCCTGGGTTCCGGCTGGCTGGTTTTACCCCTGGCAATGCATGTAATCACCACTTGTGCGGTTGGCGTACTTTCAGCCAGGTGGGGGATTCGTTTCTATCCCCTGGCGTTACTGGCGGGGGTCATTATTCATGGCGGATACGATCTGATCGTTATGTGGGGGCAGATATTCTAATGAGATTACTGGCACTCATCAAGCGCGAATTGAGGTCCATCCGGCGCGAAAAGACGATCGTGTTCGCTCTTTTTATCCAGTTATTCATTGCTGCTTTTTCCTCATTCCTGATGATCGGCGTGATGTCATTCTACAGTCCGGAAACCATCGGGGAAAATGCACCTATATATGTCAATGTCGGGATCCTCAGTCCGCCGGATAGTACGGTTGCCTACTATGTAGAGAGAGACTCCGGGGTTTCGGCGGAACGTTACAATTCGCTCGAAGCCGCTGAAGCCGCATTCAAATCCGGCCGGGTGGATGCCGTTATGGTTATCCCTCCCAGAATTGGGGGCATCGTCGATATGACGCTTATCCTGCCGCAGTCGGATGCGGAATCGATGCTTATCACCATGACATTGGATAGACCCTTGAATGCCGCAGAGAATGCGCTGCGAAGGGAAAGCGGAATCGAATTGAAGTACGAGGATCTGGAAGGTAAGCCGCATACCCAGTTTGAATTCCTGTATTCCATCATCATTCCGGTGCTGATGTTCTTCCCGGCTCTGATAGCAGGCAGCATCACCATCGATACCATATCCGAGGAATTGCAGAATAAAACCCTGGATACTCTCTGGGCGGCACCGGTCTCCCTGGGAACTATTTTCTCCTCAAAAATACTCACCGCTGGGTTCACTGCACTGGTACAATGCCTGTTGTGGATCGGGTTACTATCGCTGAACAGCCTTTCGGTGCACCGTATCCCATTAGTCCTGCTGCTGGCAACGCTGATCGCGTTCTGCGTATCGCTCGGTGCCGGCATTATTGCCCTGATCCTCAGGGATCGAGAACGCGCTCAGTTTGTGTATTCGGTCGGGCTTGTTACCATGGCCGGACTGGGCTACCTTTTCAATCCGTCACCGTTTGAACTCATGAGCCGGCTGGCTGCTGGCGGGTATCTCGTCGGGCTGGCGGACGTGGCCTGCTATCTTCTGCCGCTGGCTCTGCTGGCAATCCTGTTTTTCGTTACAGCAAGGCAACTGGCGGTAGTGCGTACATAAAGAAAGGGCGGACTGACGGGTCCGCCCTTTCTGTGAACTGAAAACTGATTACTATTAATCAATAACTCAAACTAGAACAACCCGCTTACCTTCCCTGTTGATGTATCCACATCGATTCTGCGGAAGGCGGGATTAGAGCTGGTTCCGGGCATCATGCTGATCGTTCCGGCCATGGGACAAAGGAACCTGGCACCGGAATAGATCAGGACATCGCGAATCGGTAATGTCCATCCCTTGGGGACACCTTTCAAAACAGGATCGTGAGTAAGACTGAGGTGAGTCTTTACCATCATAGTGGAGAAATCGGCGTACTTGGGATCTTCTTCCAGCATCTTGGCTTTCTGTTCAGCTTCAGGTGTCCACGAAACGCCATCGGCACCGTAGACTTCCTTAGCAATCTTGTCAACGCGATCGCGCAGCTTCATTTCCAGCGGATAGAGGAACTGGAAGTCGTTACCTTCTTCACAGGCTTCTATCACTGCATCAGCGAATTCAAGTGCACCCTCACCACCCTGTTCCCAGTGCTTGGAAGCGGCACAGCGGGCGCCGGCAGCCTCGGCAGCTTTGCGCACTACTTCGACTTCGGCATCGGTATCGGTATAGAACCTGTTAACACAGACAACAGGGTTGATACCGGATTTTCGAATGACATTGATCATGTGGACCATATTCTCACAGCCCTTTTCAACCAATGCCAGGTTTTCTTTAGTGTACTCTTCAGGAAGCGCTTTACCAGCAACGACCTTGGGTCCACCACCATGCATCTTAAGGGCGCGGATGGTAGCCGTCAGGACTGATACATGGGGTTTCAAACCGCTATTGCGACATTTCACATTCCAGAATTTCTCGAAGCCGATATCGGCAGCGAAGCCGGATTCGGTCACGTGGTAATCCCAGAGCTTCAGACCAACACGATCGGCAATGATAGACGACTGACCGATAGCAATATTGGCAAATGGACCGGCGTGAACCAGTACTGGCTGATACTCGGCGGAGCACATCAGGGTGGGGTTTATGGTATTGCGCATGAAGGCGGTCATGGCACCACCTACTTCCAAATCGCCGGTCGTGACCGGTTTGCCACCCTTATCAAAAGCAACGGTGATTTCGTCCAGTCTCTTGCGCAAATCGGCAAGGTCACGGATGACGGCCAGGATAGCCATACACTCAGATCCAACCGCGATGCCGAACCGGGACTGCATTGTAAAACCATCGAGTCTGCCACCAAGACCGATGACGATATTGCGAAGGCTCTGAGCACACAGGTCCATGATCCATCCCATCTCCACACGAGTAGGGTCGATATCCAGACGGCGCATGCCGGTAAGCCTTTGAAGCTGCTCGTCGTTGTAATTGCGTTCGTGTTGCATCCTGGCGGTCAGGGCGACCATGGCCAGATTATGTGCATTCATGATGTCGTTGATATCGCCTGTAAGTCCCAGTGAAAACTCGGTCATAGGGATTAACAGCGAATTGCCACCACCAGCGGCAGTGCCCTTCACGTTCATAGTCGGACCCCCGGAAGGCTGACGCAGGGCGGCACCAACTTTCTTTCCTCTCATTCCCAGACCTTCAATCAGGCCTAGAGACGTGGTGCTTTTACCCTCTCCGAGAGGCGTAGGTGTGATGGCGGTTACTTCGATATATTTGCCATCCGGTTTGTCCTTGAGACGATCAATGATTTTTAGGAAATCAAGCTTTCCTAATCGTCCCATCTGGAGCATTTCATCTTTTTGCAGCCCCAGTTTTTCTACCCATTCGTCCATGGTGGGCATGTTCTCTTCGGCCGCTTCAGATATCTGCCAGTCGGCCATTTTGGTTGCATCGTATGCCATATTTCCTCCTTATGTTTTCGAAATGCTCTTTGATGAGCAGTTTTCAAAATTGACTAAACTACTTGACAGAGTATGAAATCAATTCCTGGGTTTCGCCGATTCCATGATCGATTTCTTTGATCTGGGTTTTCGCTTCGTCCGAATACCAGGATGTTGAAACCTTATCGCCGGATTCGTCGAATTTCGCTACCCTGAAGCACTCGAAATTCCCGGCTTCGGTAGCGATTTCTTCCAGGGCTTCCACCTTGTATATGTTGGTTTGTGTTTCGGTTTCAGTTGATGTGTCTCCCCCGAAATCCATGGTGGTAGTCGTTGATTCCTCTATCTTAAGCTCCCTGCCGACTTCCAACGGCCATCGCTGACCGGAAATGATTTCATATTCAGATGTTGATTCAACGGAGAAGTCCATCCCCATTCCCTCACCACCCATGCTCATGGAAACGGGAAGCAGGAGATTCTTATCGAAATCGGCAATCGTCTCGGCTATCATCCCCTGAAGCGGTGGATCGATCTCCATCTTAAGGTTATAGTATTCCCCAACACCCACAACGGTAAGGGTAATCTGGTATTCACTTTCATTATCATATGTTTTAAACTTCCACTGATCACCCGTCTGGAGTACAGGCCGTGCGCCGGGGCCGGTATCGTAGGAGCCGCCATTTTCACTATCGCCGCCGCAGGCACAAACCCCCAGGCCCAAAGTGGCGGTCAGCACGACCAGTAAGATTAACGAGATAAGAGTTTTCACGATTTTTCCTATATAATGCTGAAAACAACTAATCCTGAGCGATCCCGGCACGCCGCTCAGCGGCAACGACGGTGTTTTGCATTAAGATGGTGATGGTCATGGGCCCGACACCACCCGGAACAGGCGTGATGGCGCTTGCCTTTTCTTTGACCGCTTCGAACTCGACATCCCCGCGCAGGTCGGCGACCATCTTGTTCGGGTCTTTTTTGCTTGGCTTGGTGCCTACGCGGTTTACGCCGACATCGATAACGACTGCGCCTTCCTTGACCATATCCGCCTTGATCACCTCAGGTACTCCCATACAGGCGACCAGGATATCAGCCTGGCGGGTGTACTCCGCCATATTCTTAGTGCCTGTATGGACAACTGTAATAGTGGCATTGCCGCGCTTGTTCTTCTGAACCAGCATGGCCATCAGGGGTTTTCCTACGATATTGCTTCGGCCGCAGATGACCACGTGTTTTCCGTCCGGGGGGTTGCCGCTGCGGATCATCAGTTCCACGGCACCGTAGGGCGTGCACGGCATAAAGTATGGATTGCCGATGAGCATCTTCCCCACATTGATGGGATGGAATCCGTCGACATCCTTGGCCGGATCAATCAGATTAAGCACTTTATCGGCATCAATGTGCTTAGGAACCGGAAGCTGCACCAGGATGCCATCCACGTGTTCTGCCTTGTTCATCTCCTCGACCTTTGCCAGGAGTTCATCCTCAGTAGCAGTTTCGGGGAGAACGAACGTCTCCGACCAGACCCCGATCTCCTCCGCGGCCTTCTCTTTCCCGGTAACATAGGAAACCGATGCCGGATCATCTCCCACACGGATGATCACGAGCCCGGGAGTAACACCCTTTTCTTTGACCTTTTTCACCCTCTCGGTGAGTTCCGCCCGGATTTCCTTGGCGACCTCGGTTCCGGATATTATCTTCGCTGTCATATTTCAAACCTCCTTTTATTTGCCACTTCACCCCCGGCACGGGTAACGGGCTTATAATTCTTCGGTGCCAATCAGTGATTAGATCTAAACACAAAATGGTGAGTGAGGAATAATTGTTCGGTATTCGCTTTGCGCAACAAATTGTACGGTTGAATCAACCGGTAGAAAGAAATCGGTTTTGACTGCATTTTACGCACGCCAAAGACGATTATACAATGGGGCGTCTGATTAAGGCAATAGCGCCATTTCATCAGCAAGGATATGAGACTCCTGGGTATCGTCAAGTCGTTCATGAAGGTCGCTGAGTTTCCCTGGTTAAAACTCAACAGCAATGTTACGGTTTTCCATACAAGCTAGCTGCAAACGATCCCTCAAATCAGGGCCTAATACTGTATTTTCAGGAAGGATATCTCGCTCGCGAAGGTTGAGATTAATTCCACCCTGTTTCTTTGAATTGCTTATGTCGCTGTGATGCATTGTATTGCCGTATGTCGGATCCCTCTGGCGCATATCCATTGATCTTGTCGTAATAGCATACGAAGGTGAGATATTGACCTTGATGTGGTGTGTATTTGTCCCTCATGAACAGATTCATCATAAAGGACGGACTGTTAAATATAGCCTTTTTACTGGTGCATTTTACTCAAAGAAACATAACGCGCTTCGTCAGCAGCTTGCAGGGAATATGCCGAATCGAGCTTTGAGGCAATCCCTTTAATGGCCTGACTGATAGCACAGTCACAGTACATAATGGCAAAACTGTTATCTTATATCCAATTGATCCGTTATTATCCACTGTCCCTCTCTTTTCAGCAAACCATATTTATAGTAACGGTGATCTTCCGGAAGTATCATGCCGGATGACTGATCTGCCACGTAATACTCAGCTACAACCGATGCTTCGTATTCATCAAAATAGGTCAGTTTTATATCTATATTCTGATGTTTAATATCATATCCTTTACCAA
Organism: uncultured Dehalococcoidia bacterium; assembly: GCA_964506405.1. Classification (GTDB taxonomy): domain Bacteria; phylum Chloroflexota; class Dehalococcoidia; order SZUA-161; family SpSt-899; genus JBGLNL01. The sequence goes on from CAZDMY010000058.1 coordinate 5,964, forward strand.
AGTCATTGATGGTAATTGGGGGATTCCCTCCCCATAATTCGTCAATCTTACCTGTGTCAGCCTTCGATACAGCATAAATGTATTCTCTTACTATTTCTGTCGGAGTTGATTCATCATCACTGCCCTGGCAACTGAAAACCAGGCAAATTAGAACAATGGTGCTTAGCAATACCAGTTTCTTCATCCTTGTATACTCATAATCAAAGTATTAGACAGTAAGCTCGACGCTCGCGATAAATTGCCTTATTGGAAAAGGCAGGACTTACCTTTGCAGCGCCCCGGCTTTGCTGAGATTATAGCACAAATATCTAAATACACCAAAAGCTGTTATACCCCTCATGGCACCCAGAGTTCTGAGAACCAATTCCGGAAGCTGATTAGAGCCCAAAAGGCACCGCCTTTTGTGGTCCTTTTCAACGCAGTTGTTAGCGAAAGTAAATGATTGGATAGGTAAACCTATGACATTCAATAACATCGATTCAATCGCCAATTGGTATATTATTTTCTTCGCACCATTCTATCAATGCTGCTGTCTGCCTGGCCCCTTCAAATTTGCGCCAGTCTTCAAGTTTATGGCGTCGATCTAATAGCTGTTTATATCTTGAGTATGCACCCTTTCTTGCAAACATGCGACGGACTTGGTCAATGTCATTTGGTATAAATGTTGATACAAATTCGAAAACCAACTCTCTCCCCAGGCCCAAATCATTTTTATGAGGAACTGATACATAAATCTCCACATCATCAATATCATCAGGTAATTCATCTGAATCACCTATTTGAGAAGTGTAAAAAACCTCTCCGGTTACCCTTGAAATAAACGCATTATTGATGAAAGGCTGATCGGAACTGACGTAATACAAAGCCATTTCTATGTCATCAAATTTCATCTTATCGTATCCAAGTTAATCTCGCTAACTCTCTGCCTATTGGGCTTTTATGGCAGTAACCATAAAAGTCCCTTCAACTAGTTTGTTATGTGTCACCTCGCTATTCCTGTTGATACTCTGGCCTCTGTATATCGAACACTATGACCCGTCCTATGACGCAACACAAATCTTCTGAGGACATAGTGAGGTTGCCTACGTCTCTATACGATTGAGGAGTGCTTCATAAATTCCAAAGTATGCGGGTTTTCGTCCGTATTCTTCATCGAAAGGCAAAGGATCCAGTCCGGGGCCGAAGAACGAGTCGAACCACGTGTAACGATCGGTAAAGCCCCACATAGTGATGCGTCGACAATCCGGGACAGACAGGCATGCATTGATTACATCGTAATACTCCCGACGTTGTGAATCCAGCGAGTTCTCTTCATCTGCATGCAGCATAATATCGAGTTCTGTGATTTCTACCATTAAACCGAGATCGGCGAAGGTTTGCACGATATTATGTAACTCATCAGGGTTTATGGGTGAGAGATAATGACCCTGTATGCCAACACCATGAATTGGAACCCCTTCAGCAATGAGGTCTTTAACTAACGCGAGAAAGGCATCAACCCTTGGCCCTTCCACACTAATACCGACTTCGTTCAGGAAGAGCCTGGCTTCTGGATCCGCCTGGTGAGCAATATGGAAAGCTTCAGCGATATATCCTGGGCCCAACAACCGATTGAAGATATTGTTATGCAGTTCATTTCCGAATGTATCGAGGGGCTCGTTAACTACATCCCAGCAATCGACACGACCACGGTAGTGACCAACAACAGTATGGATATGTTCGGTCATCAGATCCCGCAGATCACTTGGATTGGTGATATCTTTAACATAGTCTGGTGTACTGTCGACAATTTGCTGGGCCCAGATGAGTGTATGCCCGCGAACTGCCATCCTGTTGGCTTCTGCAAACTCAACGAGTTCGTCCGCGGGGCCAAAATCATAATTGTGCCGATCGGGATGGAGTGCATCCCATTTCATGCTGCCCTCAGCTGTAATAGAGTTGAACTCAGTCGTGAGTACGTATACATAATCAGGGTCGGTTTTTATCAGTTCCGGACGAACAGCAGCCCCGATCATTACATCTCCCTGCTCGGCAATCATTCGCAGCGTACAGTCTGCCCCAGATGCAAGACAATCAACAGTAACTGGCAACATCTCATTTGGCGTCGATTCGCTTGTTGCAGCAGATGGCTCTATAGTATCGCCACCGTCACATGCCATAAATGCTCCGATAATTAACGTTGTCACGATGACAACCCCCAATATTAGACTGAACCTGCTACAGTGTATATTCATTGGCCCTGAAACATAACGCAGCGCGTAATGGACTTCAAGGCCGGCGGCCTTGAAGTCCGGTTGAGCCAGTTGTTGGCTGGAATATTTACATAAGGCATTTATTTTGATGTAACGGTTAACGCAGATTCAAGTTTTTCGGTTACCCATGAATTTACGCTTTCATTCTCTAATTGGGCTTGGATATGTATTCTTCGATGAAGCTCAGGAGTAATACGAACGGTGAATTTCCCTGAAAACGGTTTATCAGGTTCCTCTCCTCGCTTAGCACACCACTCCAGATAATCATCTACCGACTCTTTAAAGGCATGTTGAATCTCTTTTACTGAAGTGCCTTCAAAAGTGATGATATCTCGTGTGTTGATGACTCGACCACGAAATATTCCAACTGAATCATCAAATTCTACTTGTCCAACATAACCTTTATATTCAATCATGAGTATTCCCTCCTGATGTAAAGAATTCTTGATCTTATTCGATACCTGCCCGGGTAAGGAAATCCCTTACATCTTTTACCGTTGCACGTCCAGCTTCCTTACGTGGACGAGGGCGATGAAAGACAATACGAACCTCATTTAGCATTACCCTCATCCGAGAGCCTTTACCCTCAGAGATTTCTGCACCAAGCGCAATGAGCAAAGACTCTATTTCTCTCCAGTCTATATCTGCTCGAACTGGATTCTCAAATATTGCATCTATAGTCTTTCGGTGCTTTTTGTTCACGATGATATGGTATCACTAAATGCCACCATTGTCAACGGGTTTTCGATTATATGGGATTTGAGGATCTATAGACTTTTTTTATTCCAGCCAACGCTCGCGATAAATTGCCTTAATGGTATAGGCCGGACCGCCTTTGTGCCACCCCTTTGATTGCTGAGATTATAGCACAAATATCTAAATAGGCCAAAACCTGATATACCCCTCGTGCTGCAAAGCTGAATAGAAAAGGGTTTGTGAAGCGAAACAAGGCTCAAAGGTACGCGCCCATTAAGTCAATTTGATTGCTTGGTTAGCGCTTAAGATCAATATAGCTTGTAAGCAACTCCTTGGGACTAAGGATTTTGATATTGATGTATTCTTTGACAGCCAGAAGATGTTTGTCTCCTGAAACGATGCATTTTGCATTAAGAGCTACCGCACATTCGATGAACCTGTTATCGTCAGGATCACTGTCAACTATCATTAGTTCTGGTGTTTGAGCCGTGAACAATGAATTGAAACCATTGGCAAAAAGACTCAGTAATTCTTCCAATTCAGGTTCGTCTTTTAGGCCAAGCCGTCTAAGAACTTCAACATATTCGTCGATTATTGGTCTAGATAAGCACAGAGTAATATCACCATTTTTCCAAAGATCAACTACTTTTCGAGGATTACCTCCAAAGAATGATGAAACGAGAACATTAGTATCTAGGACAACCTTAATCACTTGTTAAGTCTCACTTCTTCGATTACACGCTGCACATCATCTGCTACTATTCCATGTGAAGCCAACTTTCCACCTATACGGTCCCAAAGGTCGTCAACATAAGTACTGATATCTCGATTCTTCACATAGTTCTCCAGTAGTTCTCTCACAACTGCACTGATATTCTTTCCCTCAGCTCTAGCCAAACTATTCACTTTTTCCTTAAGTTCCGGATCGATTCTAACGATCATTTGGTTTGCCATAGTAATTGCCCTCTCAGTAAGATATAACGTATATACAATATAGCATATCTTCAGGTTTTGTCAATATGGCGATTGATTTAATGTGAATATCGAGCGCTAACGCTCGGCGTAACGGGCTGCAAGGGTGATAGGCCAGCCAGGACTTGCCGACACCCCACTAATTGCCAGCATTATACCACACTTTTTCGGAATAGGTAAAAACATGTTATTACCCCCGTGGCGGCAAGTTGATAGAAAGTGAATTTCGGAAGCTGAAAAATGCCCAAAGGAGACCGCCCCTTGTAGTCAGGTTGATTAGCTTGTTATATTTCCCTGGTCTTTAGCTACAAAGACATTGACAAACGGAGACCATTATTGACCGTCTCCATGAGATGGGATGGCAGTTCACCAATTTTCTCGGTGAGAAATGCTTTATCTACAGTAATTACCTGAGATACATTTATCACCGAATCTTTTTGCAATCCGCTTTCTTTAGCTTTAACTAATACGTTGCCAGGAGCTTTAGCCAGATTTAGGTTTGAGGTTATGACTGAAGCCATTACGGTATTTATTCTACTCCGGTTAAACTCATCAGACTGGATAACCAGCATTGGTCTACGATAACCGGGTTCTGAACCACTGGGCTTTCTGAGCGAGGCCCACCAGATTTCGCCTCGCTTGATTACCATTTTTCCTCTGTTATGGACTGAAGTTGTAACTCGACCAAATCGGGATCAATTCTATGTTCCTCTTCTTCTTTGCTATAAATCTCATTCAATATCTCAGTAATCCCCTCATTTTGATGTTCGTAAACATAAGAGGAAATCGCTTCAGTATACAGACTACTCCTCGACTTACCCAGCCTTTTTGCTAGTTGTTCCGCTGCTTTGAATACGGGGTCCGGAATAGATATTGCTGTCTTCATATTTCTAGTATAACCCAGGTTATACTTTTGTCAACCCCATAATTACTTGGAGAAACAGCATCT
>CAZDMY010000059.1:0-10765 GCA_964506405.1 uncultured Dehalococcoidia bacterium
CCGATCTCATAACGGCGTTCCACCAATGCTACTTTTAACCCTGCTCTTGCCAGGTAAGCAGCGGCAATCAGTCCATTCGGGCCAGCCCCTATAATAACAGCATCCCATTCACTGTCCGGGGGGAATTCTTCAAAGAAGCTCTGGTCGTGTTTTTTTCCTTTAAATTCCATCATCTCTCTTCACACCTCCTTTTAGACTTTCCCCTGTCCGGGAACAGCGGATATTTTACCTTCTTCGGGTACGTACCATGGCGAAGCATACCACCAGGGTCCGGGCTCCGCTACACCATCTTCGATCAGTATGTGCATTAAGTTATAGCCAACTGCCATCAGGCACAGGCCGCCGGGGTGGGCTGCCGACTGATGACACAGGTAAAGGCCGTCGATATCCGGCACGCGGTATCGGGACATCTCCGGCAGGGGCCGCTCGTTCCACCATTCGTCACGATCGCATCGGGTTCCATACCAGGAACCACCCAGCATTCCCGTGTTGCGGAATTCCTGCTCGCGGGGGCTGTCGCTCCAGATCTGAACCAGATTATCGTCATCCAGGTTCTCGACGATGCAGGAAAGCGTTGCACGTGCGTAGTCTTCCCATTTCTTCTTGTCTTCCGGTGTTTGGTCCATGGCATCGAGGCCATCGACGTTGTACTCCGGAGTCGGTACCATGATCCACAGGGGGCCGTTGACGAAAAGGCCCGGTCTTGTGGACTGGGGCTGTGTGGGAGCGTAATTCGCAGAGCCGACCATACCCCACATGCACTCCTCGGGCGGAATATCCAGATTCTCCTGTCTGCCGAGAACGCACTCAAGATTCTTCCAGTAGATTTCCTTGTTTTCCATGCAATAGAACCCGCCGTTGAAACCTTCGTGTGTCGGCCAGATATACTGCGGGCGATAACGCAATTGTTCTTTCGTCAGGAAATGGGTCATATGCAGGCTGCCACCCTTCAGGCTGAGGTCGTTTACCCGCTGCATAATCCCGGCATCCAGGTGTTTCGGCCCGATGAGTTTCTGGAAAGTCGGTTTGATATGCGCTGCGCTGATAACTGCCTTGCGGGCGTTGACGCGTTTAGGTCCCCAGGTGGCATCGTCTCGTAACTGGACACCAACCGCCCGCCCGTGTTCGATAATGATCTCTTCAACCGGGCAGCAGGTCTTTATTATGGCCCCGTTGGCAACCGCACAACGGAAGAGTGCATGGTAGTAGCCATGCATGTTTCCTCTGGAAGCAACCGGGTCTGCCACAGCCGGCGGCATGACCGTAGCCACACATTCAAGGGCCGGGACACCCACACCCGGGAAGTGTGCAAACGCACCTGATACATTGGCGATGTACGCCTGATGGATTATGAAAGGTTCGCTTTTGATGTACTGCTCCATCAGATCGAACATGGTCCATTCCAGCATCTCTTTGGTCCACAGTTCCGGCAGGTTGTCACGATAGACCTGCATATAGGGAATGGTGTTCTCATCCAGTTCAATATAGCTCGGATGCGGGGGAGTCCAGAAAGTGGCCCTCAACAGATCGCGGTAGAAAGGTGGATCGGTGCTTAGGCCTACGAGCTTGGCCCAGCCCATCATATCCTCTTCAGTAACTGTTTCTGTTCCGTTCCGAGTCATGGGACCGCGCCCGATGTCGAAGGGCACCGGTTCACGTGGATTGTAATCCATGCGGAATCCGTACCGCCACAACTCCAGTTGTTCGAAGCCCGGTGCCGAGCCGCCATACATGCCGATAGCATGGGGCTGGATGCGCACGCCGGCTATGGGTTCACAGGTTTCCTGTGCCCCACCCCCTTCCGGCCTCTCCTCCAGCACGCAGACACTCAGTCCGCTTTTTGCCAGGTAGGCGGCCGTAGTGGTGCCATTATGGCCTGCGCCGATGATAATGACATCAAATGTTTCCTCTTTGGCCATATATGCCTCCTTTCTTTTTTTACGGATAAGAAATTATAAATTCTCGCAAATACCGACCCTTTATGCTTAGACAGACAAACTTCGAAAAGAATCTTTGAAAGGATAGATATTTCGAGTCTACGAAATAATGCTACCACTTAGATGATAAAGAGACAACACTGGATTAATGACTACGAAATACTTAGCTTATCTACGAGGTCATCCAGAGAGGCGATATAGGTTCCGAGGTTAACGGTTGTATTCTTCAGGCCGAGCTTCGACCTTATATTATAGCGATGCGTCTCCACAGTACGGAGTGACATGTTGAGCATTTCAGCAATCTCCTTGGAGGTCTTGCCTTCCTTTATCAGGTTGGTTACCGTCATCTCCGTAGGGGTCAGGTTCAGGCTTTGAGCCGATACGCCTTTTAAGAACGGAGCGGTAATATTGTTCAAGCTCTTTTCCAGCATATCCAGATAGGATTTTTGCCTTTCATCCATTACACTGTTCTTCAGTTCATCGATATAAGGCAGGGCAAACCTCTTGACGTTGAACAGGACTTTTTCCTGTACCTCCGCTTTCAGTTGATCTCCGGTTTTCAGCATAACCCTGAGTGCAGTATTGGCCTCTTCCAGGCTGGAGGTTCTTTCCTTTACCACCCTCTCCAGTCGTTCACGATGTCGCTGTAATGCCTCCTCGGCCCGTTTTCGATCGGTAATATCGGTAAGGATCACCATCAAACGATCGATCCGTCCCTCATCTCCCAAAGGCACCAGCCGGCAATCGTAGATCCGGTCAGTGGTGTTCATCACCTCGATCCGTTCGGATTGGCCGGTTCTGAATGCCCGTTCCTGGGATTGACGGTAGAAGTCGGCCAGACCCGGCGCTACATAATCGTAAACGCTTGTTCCGATAACATTTTCCACTTCGAACCCGGGCTCGGTGTAATTTATGAATGAAATCTTGCCGTCCGGTCCTACCATGACAAACTGATCCGGGGCGTTTTCGACAATGGCTCGGAACTTTTCCTCGCTTTGCTGTAGCGCTTCTTCTGCCGCTTTTCTTTCGGTTATATCACGGCAGTTAAGCACAACACCCTGCACCGCAGGGTTGTCCAGCAGGTACATTGCAATAAATTCTGCATACCGCCAGGATCCGTCTTTATGGTGAAACCGTACTTCCATAGCTGAACCGCGTCCTGTTTGTTTTCCTTCAGTGAAGAGTTTGCCAGCCATTTCCAGATCGTCCGGATGGACAAAATCGAAGGAATCATTACCAAGTATTTCCGCAGCAGTGTAACCGGTTATCTGCTCAACCGATGGGCTCACATACCGAATGCTTCCGTCTTCATCCAGAATCCCAATCATATCCGGGGCATTTTCAATCAGGCACCGATAGTACTCTTCGCTGTTCTTCAGAGCAGTTGCGATCCGTTCCCGCTCAGCGTACTCATCCGCCAGTTCCAGGGCTGTTGATATATGCCGGGCCAGGTTTTTAACCGAGGGGATAAAGTACTCTGCCAGCCGGGGGGCCATGACCATCAGGAGCCCGATAATCTCACCGCGTCGTCTCAGTGGGGTAACAATCGAGGGCTCTTTGCCCAGTTCCATGATCTCCATTACCTGTGAGGCCAGGGGTTCAGGTAGGATCGCTTCGGAAATATCGCGGCTGGTGACCTGCAGCGTTTTTCCCTCTTCGATTACATGAGTCAAGCTGCTCGATTGGTTCAATTCTGTGCGAAACTCTTCGATACCTGAGGCGGCGATTTCCTCAAGGGATTTTACGATATCAGAGGAAACCGACACTTCAGCCACTTTCAGGCTTTTTCCGTCTTCATCTAGAATGAGAATTCCAGCCATGGAAGGTTCTATACGCACGAACTCCTCGGTGACGATTTTGAAAATCCGGGTTTCATCACGAACACCGTGGATCCGGGCAGCAACGTCTTCGATGAACTGGATATGATCGATCAGATCACGTAATGCTTTATCCACATTTTCCCTTTGCAGTATAGAACTTAATGCGGTATATTCCTGATAAATATCATATCAGAGTATCAGCGTTGTTGGGGCCGACTGATTTCTTCAAGTGGGGTTTACGATGGGAACAAATATGATCGGTCAACTGATATTTGTCGGTTGTATTGACAGATAAGTAGTGGCTTGTCGTAAAATAAATCTAAATGTTTCTACCGAAAACATACTTATCTTTGAAAGGGAATTCACTTACACAATCGATCGGATTCATGAAAGTGGGCGGCGGAAAGTGAGTGTGAAAAAATATTTCCTTCTGTATAAACAACCGTGCCGGGAAAACGGATTTACTCTGCTGGAGATCCTGGTGGTAATAGCGATACTGGGGTTAATCGCGGCGGTTGTTATTCCATCGGTATTAGTGTTTATGGATTCGGCGGACGAGCCCTCTTTCCACGTTGAAAAAAAAGGTATGCAGCGGGCAGTGACCGGGTTAATGGCGCTGGTCAGGACCGATACTCTTAAAGGGGATTACGTCGATGATGGCCAGTGGCACAACGCTTTCAAGGAGTCTGATTTGATATACGCCGAAAACGATGATGGGCTTCGTCTGGACTTTACCGAGGTGATCTCGCCCTATGAATTCGAAACCGCATACTGGTATCAATTTACCTCATCGGGGAAGGTTCACGGGACCATCACCAAGCCCGCTTTCTGATTCGTCAAACTGGCCGTGGGGTAATAATTCACTATCAAAAATTTACTGGTACGATATATTCAGGTTATTACAGTCGAATAGCTGTTTATATGCCGGATTTTACCAACAGGTATCTGTGAAACGAGATCGGTGATGCTTTAAGGAGAGGCTATGAAGATACATACCAAACTCATGATGGCATTCGTTACGGTTACCGTGCTCATGGCGATCGTCGGCACGGCTAGCTATGTGCAGAATCGTAATACCAAGACCAGCGCGACGGAAGACCTGTATCAGGTGGTATCCGACCTTGATTATGCATGGATGCTTGTTGAATCGCAGCAGCAACTGGACCTGGTGGCCAAAGATTATTTGTTTGTCAGCGATCATTCAACCCAGGCGAGCGAGGCATACCTCAAAGAAAAAGAACGTACGGAAACGCTGTATCGGGCATATTATGAAGATTCCTCCGGATATGTCAGGCAAATGCTGGAAAAGTATGATGCCGATATGAAGCTATACACCGATGCAATTGAGGCAGCCTTCGTTCTATCCGAGGATGGGGCCGATTTCGAAGTAATAGCCGAACAGGTTGACTTGGCGGATCAGTATATAGGTGGAGCTCGCAGAAACGCGCTTGATCCGATCCTTAATTATGTTCACAGCGAACAACTGGGGCCGGCCAAGGACAGCATCGAAGATTCAATTGATCAAACGACAATGACGATCACCATTTCCAGCGTGCTTGCCGTACTGCTGGCTATCGGGCTGGGATTCTATGTGTCCAAAACCATCGTGGACCCGATTTCCCGGTTGAAGGCCGCAACTCTGGAAATTGGAAAAGGTAACCTGGAAACGAGCATACAGGTACAAACAAAGGATGAAATCGGTGAACTGGCACAATCATTCAACCAGATGGTTCATGACCTGAAAGAAGTGACAGCCTCCCGTGACGAGCTGGGAACTGAGGTGGCCCATCGAAAAGAGGCTGAAGAAAAGGTAAAAAGGGAGAAGGATAATCTCCTTAAAATACTGGAGAACCACAGCGATGGTATTATTATCACCGATATAAATGAGATGGTGAGGTTTATTAATCCGGCGGCGCACATGCTGTTCGGCCAGATGGCCGAGGAACTGCTGGGACATCTTTTCGGGGTTCCGGTGGTAGTGGGTGAAACCACCCAGGTAAACATCATTCGGCAAAACGGGGAAGGTGGAATCGGTGAAATGCGCGTTATGAAAACCGAATGGGAAGGAAATGATGCATATCTTATATCTATCAGAGATATTTCTGAAGTCCAGCAAGGGTAACCTTGGCAACTGAACGGGAATGTGATGGCTGGACTAACAGATTGTATTTAAACCCGTGCCCTTTTTCAAAAACCGGAGACACTCTTCTTGTAAACAATCAATGAACAGGGTCGATAACTTAATACCAGTTCAATTCATCAGAGGCTACTTCTGACGACCATAAGTATCTGTTCCTCGCTTATCGGTTTCTGGAATAACTCAAAATCCGCCCCCTCGCGTTCAGCTTCCTTCAACTGGTCAGTAAATTCTCGGTGAAAACCGGTAACGATGTAAACAGGGGAAGTAATGCCCATCCTGCGCAATTCTCTTAAGGTTTCCACCCCGTTCATTCCCGGCATCTTCAGGTCTAGAAAGAACAAATCATAGTGGTTGGCCGTTACTTCTTTAAGGGCCTCGTCACCGGAAGCTGCCGTACGTACGACATGCCCGGTGTCTTCAAGTGCCATCATGAATGCTTTTCGGACGGCTGCGTCATCGTCAATTACCAGGATTCTCTTTTCCATCCGATCTTCCTCCCAAATTCATTTTGTAATGATTCCCCTTACTCATCAAATCCCAGCCATCGGGCTGCGGTCGCCCTGGTAATATCTCCGATCATCCTTCTTTCTGGGGGCGGGTGGGTCCTGGCAGCCGTTGGGGTAGCGATTACGCGGTTAAGTGCGGCCATTGCCGGATCATCTAAAACGTCTACGATTTTTAGCGAATGACGATCAGGTAGCTTTTCCTCCAGAACGCCCTGTATTGCTTCATGGGCTATTTGAGATCGCACCGCGGAGCCGGTAACATAGAGGACGATACGTACGGGGGTATCCTGTTCCGGTACGCTGCCTTCGGGCTGCTCAAGAACGCCGCTTGTTACCAATTGAAGCTCATAGTCGTCTAGTGGCTTTCGCAGCAATTCAAAATCGACGTTCTCGTGCTGAAGTCTTTTCAACTCTGAGAAATATGCTTCATAAAACGCCGTCACGACGTAGATGGGGGCTTCGGTAATTAGTCGAAGCTGACGGAGAGTCTCAATGCCGTTCATTCCCGGCATTTTGAGATCCAGCAGAATAAGGTCGTGCGGCCTCTCTTTTTCAGCAACAATCCCCTCCTCGCCCGATTCAGCGCTGCTTACCTGGTAGCCCATGTTTTGCAGCCATAATGAGAACGATTTTCGGATTGCCTCTTCATCATCGATCACAAGTATCCGTTTGTCCATTCTACCTCCTGCTCCCTCCGCTGTGCATCAGGACACAGTATCTTGGTTTATTCTGCCGGTAATGTAACCATGATTCGGGTTCCATTCCCAGGATCACTTTGACAGCATATCTCCCCACCATAGGTGTTTACAATATTTCTGGTTACCGTGAGCCCCAGCCCTGTTCCCTTACCCGGGGGTTTGGTGGTGTAGAAAGGATCGAATATCCGGTTCAGACTTTCGGCGGGTATTCCAATCCCAGTATCTGTGATGGTGATTTGCATGTGTTGTCCTTCCGGCCGAACGGAGATATTTATCTCTTTGCGGTCGCTGGAGCGAACGGCGTCCAGCGCGTTGGTGATCAGATTCAACAAGACTTGTTGAATCTCGTTGACCTTTACTTGCAGTAGAGGAAGTGAGTCCGGTATGTCCCGGGAAAGGGTGACGTTTTCATTTTCAACGCGGTAACGAATCAGGTTCAGTACCCGGTCGAGTATCGTGTTGCAGTCTTGTGACTCAACATCCTCCGGCTCCCCCATCGTGGAAAAGGTGAGTAAATCCCGAACGATCGCCGCACATCGCTGTCCTTCATGAACTATGTCCTGAAGTATCTCGTAACGGGAATCTTCCGTATCGGTGAATTTGCCGCAGTATCTGGCGAATTGAATAATTGCGGTCAGAGGATTATTGAGTTCATGTGCAACGCCTGCCACCATGGTGCCAATGGCGCTCATCTTCTCTGCCTGAATTAGCTGTTCCTGGCTGGCCTTGAGTTTCTCGTGTGTTTCCTGGAGCTGTTTATGTGCTTGGTGTAATTCTTCAGCCGCTCTTTTTCGCTCGATTGCGTAATTCAAGGCACGTGTCATTACTTCACCCGTGGCCTGTCCTTTTACCAGGTAATCCTGTGCACCGCATTTGACGGCTTCAATCGCGATTGCCTCATCCGCTAATGCGCTGTGGATAACCACCGGTAAACCGGGCCTTAGAGATTGGATACTTTGAAGCGTTTCAAGCCCTTTACTATCCGGAAGGCCAAGGTCCAGGAGGACGACATCGAAATCATTATCGGAAATGCACGCTATTCCACTGGCTGCGTTATGCCGGGATATCATTTCATAGTTATAATGTTTGCTTCTCTCGAGGTATGCCTGGACCAGGCGTACATGGTTTGTGTCGTCCTCAATGACCAGCACACGTATTGACTCTTTGCTCATCAATATCTCGAAGTTTTGTTTTTAACAAGGACAGAATACAACCTTGAAAGTCTCACCCTTCAACAAACCGAAACCTGCTAATTTGTTGATTATCGAACCAGGCTGAATTTCACTCAGTTTATCATATGATATGGAAAGACTACAACCCCGTTCATGACATGACACAGAATTAAGGGTGATATGTCTGGACAATGCCTCCCTGGTGAGAGGGTATCAACCGGGCGTATGTATGGTGGAACTTTGCCCCAGGCAGTGTTTACTGTAGCGCAGTATGCATGAGGTGATACCTTTGCACTATGTTAGCAACATTAATACCAGAATCCGTTGCCTGCTGAGTGCCAACCCCATAACCGCCTGCATCACATCCGACGAAGAACAGACCCTGGATCGGTCCCTTTACGGACGGTTTTTGTCCTCCCCCCTGCCCGACCAGTTGCCCCAATCCAATGCATTCCCCTCCCTGATTTGGCAGGACCTTTTCACGGGTCAATGCAGAAATTTCCCGGCTGGAGTACGGTTCCCGCCGCTCGATGTGGTCCTGCATTTGGGGGAAAACCTTGAACATAATCTCGTCGCATTTGTCCCACCAGGGTTTCATTTCCTTAGCTCCAGCCAGTCCGTCAGTGGGACCCCATACGGAAGCGAGTACGATCTGTTTTCCGGGGGGTGCGGCGTTTTGATCGTAATTCGAAGGTACCTCGTATAAGACTGCGATGTCCTGTGGTATCCGGCCGGCAATGGCGTTGTTGATCTTCTCCATCGTCCAGTAGCTGTCGGAGGAAAAGATCGTTCCGAATGGAGTTTGGATGACTTTTTGATCGAGGAAATAGCGAACGCCGGGCAATCCAAGTGAGGGTACCAGATCCTTGACATAAGAAACGTAGTGCCGGTCGAAATGCTCTTCCCCCACGAGTTTCAGAACGGTCGGCTGGATGCCGGCGTTACTGACCACGATAGGGGCCTTGAAGCTGCCTTTGTTAGTAATCACTCCAGTGACCTTACCCGCTTCAATGGTGATCCTCTCGGTTTTTGTCCGGTACATCACTTTTCCACCGTTCTCCTCAACGGCTTTGGCAAATGTTTCGGCCACCTTGCCGATCCCGCCTTTTGCAAATAGTCCGCCACTTCTAAGGAAGATCGATTGCAGCACCTGGATTCCTTCGGATGCGGCTACTGCATCTGCCGGAGCAACGAAACAGGCATCATGGATGCTGCCCACCAGATACCCGTAGGCAGCTTTGGGAAGATTATATTTGGCTAGAAAGTCGGCAAAGCTGATGTTATCCTGTTTGGCGATATCATCCGGTGGCATGAGCGTGATTTCGGTCAGCGCTATTAATGCTGCCTCACGCTCTTCTACCGGAATCTCCAGCCAGTCGAAGATGAGGTTAGGGTCCATAACACCGCTGTCGGCGGGCATGGCTGGCATGGGTACATATTGCCCCTTTGAATTTTTGAATATAGCTCCGCCGGAAGGATCGGGCGTGACCAGTTCCACCCGGTCGGCCATCCCCAGCTCATTCAGAACCTTTTCGAAAGAATTATCCTGAACGGGGGCCGTAATGACCACCCACGGTGTATAGGTGTAACCTTTTTTGGAAAAGGCCATTGCTTTTCCGCCGGCTTTGGAATTCTTTTCCACCAGCAGAGTTTTAAGTCCACGTTTGGCCAGCAGGCCGGCGCAGGCCGCGCCACCGAATCCGGCCCCAACCACGATTACATCATAAGAATCTTGTGTCATGGAATCCCCTCTTCAAGTATTCGATTTGGTAAGTTCTCTGAAAACTATTGATAGCATAGCATGCCCGGATTTGTACATGGTGCTGGCCTGATCTTTTATGAAGTTGACTTGTCGACAATTCAGTGGAGGTCTTTGCGAATATCGCCATTGGGGAGCATGTTATCGGGATGGAATTCGTGGTTTTCCTCCATCTGATAGCGGATACAGCCGGTATTGTCTCCCAGGCAGTAATGTTCCACCCAGAAACTCTCGAGCTGACCTTTATCCGTGAAGTATTTGACGGGGCAGGTATCGTACCACTTGCAGATCTTCATGCGCAATCTTTTTCAGGTGCCAGTTGAACCAGTTCCACCTGGATACCATCCGGGTCCAGCGCATATCGTATTTTAGCATAATGTCCCGCATACCAGTCCTGCCCCTTGCCGAACTCCCACAGCCGATTCCTGAATCCGTAACCTTTTTCATTCAGTCGTTTTTCTACCGTGTCGAGATTATCGACCAGGAAGCCGACCTCGATAATGCCTACTGAGTGATGCAGACAATGCTCTGCCGGTTTCGGTTTGGGGGCGGGGTTGATCCAACCCCACAATTCGATAGCATTTCCTGCTGTATCGATAAGCAGGACCATTCTGAATTTACCATCTTTGACCCCGCATTGCTCATCCACATCAGGCCCGGAAACGACATGATCCTGAAACAGGGTCAGGCCGAGGCCATCGCGATAAAACTGGATGGATTTCTCTACATCTGT
>CAZDMY010000060.1:0-10730 GCA_964506405.1 uncultured Dehalococcoidia bacterium
TGTCCAAACTGCCGGGACGATTTTGCGGGAAATGGAAAGGCAGCCTGGCATCTTCTGGATTTCATTTTTGGAGGGGGTAGCGCAGGTGGAGTTGTGAAGATACCGCCAAACCGTTCCTGGAGACTTGAAAATAGAAAAGCGGTTAAAGCCAGAATGATGGAAACCTTCTGGGGTGAAAAGATGGAAAGCACAAAACCGGAATATGAGGCTCTGGATCTGATACTTTCCGACGATAACGTGAAGAAAATGGATGAGCGATTTATCCTCCTTAACGAGGTTAAGCAAGTCATTCATAATGCTGAGAAGAATAACATAAAACTGGTTGATAAGGAGACCGGGCACAACATAGCCCATCTTAAAATAGGGCATGTAACATACTGGGTCGAATACGAGCCGTGCGGTGAGAGTTACAAAGTTCACAAAACATACAGCCACAGAATTCAAATTCTGGAGGAAGGTGACCCAGATGAATCACAATGCTGCTGAAAAGGTTGTTTGTGAACGATGTCAGCTTCCTCTCGTTAAGGCTAAGACTAAACTTATGTACCAGGGGGTCAGTTTCGAAGCTGAGCTTTCCGGGTGCCCGGAATGCGGACAGGTTTTTATCCCTGAGGATTTGGCTTTGGGCAAAATGCACGAAGTGGAAATCACTCTGGAAGATAAATGAATTGCAGTTATGTCAGGGAGTATATAAATTGACACAAATCTCAGCAGTGATTCCCGCAGCCGGATATTCATCCAGAATGAGTCTCTTCAAGCCTCTGCTGCCGACAGATTCTTCTCTGGTGATTGAAAGGGCTTTTCGAACCTTCCAGCAGGCCGGTATAGAGGATATTCGTGTTGTTGTGGGTTACAAAGCAGATTTACTGACACCGGTTCTGGCTCGATCAGGTGTGAAAACCATCATGAATCCGAACTACGATCAAGGCATGTACACCTCCGTTCAGGCAGGCGTAAGGTCCCTGGGAAAGGATATCGGAGCATTCTTCCTGTTACCGGCGGATTATGCCTTTGTGTCAGCGGAGACTATCCGCAGTTTATGGAAGGCTTATGAGCGAAACTCTTTTGAAGTCATCTATCCCGTCTATCGCGAGGAAAGAGGGCATCCGCCCCTCATCTCCACGAAGTTGCAGGACATCATTCTGAGAACTGAACCTGAAGGTGGATTGAAAACCCTGCTTGAGACACAAGCTCATAACTGTGCTGAGATCCAAGTCGATGATGAAGGGATTCTGATCGATCTCGATTCCGAAGAGGATTACCGGAAAGCGATCGGACGAACACTGCCCTATTTTCCTACCCGTCAGGAGTGTTTGAAAATAGTGCCGGAACGGGTTCTGGATCACGTTCAGGTTGTCGCCGGGGTAGCCTGCAGGATTGCCGAATATCTGAACAGCAGTGGATACAGACTTCATTTGGGAATGGTGGTGGCAGCATCTTTGCTGCACGATGTTGCCAAAGGAGAAAAAGGCCACGCACGCAAGGGCAGCGAAATGATTGCCAGGTTGGGATACACGGAGGTTGCAGATATCGTTGCTTCACATATCGAACTTCAGCTTAAGCAGGAAAACCAGATCAACGAGACAACAATAGTCTTCCTTGCAGATAAGCTGGTCTCAGGTCAAGAAGTTGTTTCTCTCGATGAACGGCTCACGGAACGGCTGAACCAGTTCAGTGAGGAAGCCGCTAGGCAAAGTGCCAGGAAACGCATGGGACAGGCGATGGCAATTCAGGAACAGATCGAACGCGTCCTGGGGCTGAAACTCGCTGATACTATAGTTCAACCCAGCCGGAAAACAACCGAAAGGGCAGGATAGTACAGGGGAACATGGCGCAGAAAATCATTTTTCTGATAAGGCATGCCGAACCTGTCAGGATCGACAAGCAGAAACGCTACCTTGGCCAGCAGAATCCGGATTTGAGTCCTTACGGGATGCAACAGGCGGAGAAACTCGGCCAGGCACTCAGGACTTTTTCGATTCAGGCAGTCTTTACCAGCGATCTCCAGAGAGCGGTGAATACAGCCTCGTTGATCGCCGGAGATCATCACTGTGAGCAGGAAAGAATCAAGGAGTTCAGGGAGATCAACCTTGGAGAGTGGGAAGGTAAGACCTTTCAGGAGGTTCAGGCACAGTATCCGGAAGAATATGAACGAAGGGGTCAGGACATTGTGAATTACCGCACCCCCGGAGGAGAAAGCTTTGCAGACGTGCAAAAAAGGGTACTCCCTGCTTTTAAGAAAGTTACTGAGAAGGCGACGGGGAATTTGGTGATCGTGGCGCATGCCGGTGTCAACAGGGTCATCCTCTGTCACTTGATGCAGCGACCGCTTCAAGAGCTTCTCTCCATTGATCAGGACTATGCTGCAATTAATACTATTCAAGAGCGTATGGGGAATTACGAGGTCATTGAAATGAACGTGGATTCGGAAAGTGTGATGTCGCGTGCAGGTATGAACTAAGGATTTCGATATGGGAATTTATAAAGAACTACTGAATGAACTGGATATGGGGAGGAAGGTTGGTCTGCTAACAACCCTGGACGATGCTGCTCAGATTGAAAAGGCTTACTATACTGAAGCTGAGCTGGCAAATCCCCGTTTTGCTGAGAGCACCAACCCAGATACAAAGCAATTGATACAGCAGGCCTTGACCACCGGCGAACTGCAGTTGATCACTACGCCGGAACAGAAGGTACTGGTGGCGGAGCCCTTCTTCCCTGAACCCAGCTTGATCATCTTCGGTGGGGGACACGTTGGCAAAGCAGTGTACGAATTTGGAATGAGGCTTGGCTTTCTGGTCACGGTAGTTGACGATAGAATTGAATTTGCCAACAGGCAGCGATTTCCAGATGCGCATCAGGTCATCTGCGAGAGCTTTGAAAAAGCGCTCGATCTACTGCAGTTGAACCCACATACCTATATCATTCTGGTAACCAGAGGACACAGCCATGATTTGGCTTGTTTGCGCGAAGTTGCCAAAAAGACTTGGGCCTATGCCGGTATGATCGGGTCAAGGCGGCGAGTTCGTGGTATCATCGAAAAACTGATCGATGAAGGAACCCCTCGCGAAATACTTGAGCGGATAAACACCCCGATCGGTCTGGAGATAGGCGCTATAACTCCGGAAGAGATCGCGATATCGATACTCGGCCAGGTGATAAGCTATCGACGGCTCCAGAACCCTGAACTTGGTAGAGAATCAGCCAGGATAGGCTGGACAGAGTTCGACCGGGATGTCATGGAAGAACTGAGCCGCGAGAATAATGATAATAAAGCAATTGCCACGATTATCTCAACACAAGGGTCCACACCACGCAGCGCTGGTGCCAAAATGCTGGTGTGGCCGACCGGGAGGATTCTCGGAAGTGTCGGTGGCGGAATCGGTGAGGCCGCGGTGATCAAGACCGCTCGCGATATTATCGGTCAGGGAGGATACCTGATCCAGACTGTCAATTTGACCGGCTCGGTTGCTGAAGACGAAGGCATGGTTTGTGGTGGTACTATGAAAATACTGATCGAGTTTACGAGTAACAAGCTTGTTTAGTGGAATGAAGGTGATTTATGGTAGATTCTTCGCGAATGATTGAACTGAAGCTGGAAGGCTATTGCTGCAGTCAAATAATGATGATAATGGGAATGGAAACCGCAAACCGCGACGTAAATCCGGAGCTGATCCAGGCTATCCGGGGTTTGTGTGACGGGGTGCAGACCGGGATGCTGTGTGGTATTTTTACCAGCGCAGCCTGCTTTCTGTCGCTGCTGCATCCCGAAGATACCTATGTCCTGATTACGGATCTTGATGAATGGTTTAAGAACGATGTGGGGAAAACCAGGGGAGGAATCAACTGTGACGAAATCCTGAGTGACGACCCGACGCAAAGCAGATGCCCGGAAATCCTAGCGGCAACTTATGATAAAGTCATGGAATTGCTGGAGGCCCGCGGACATGAGTTATGAAACTGAAGTCAAGAATCAGGAAGCGGGAGAAATCATCAGCCTGACACAGAGCGTCTGTCCGATCTGCCTGAAGCAGATTCCGGCCGAGCGGGTCAAGGAAAATGATTGTGTCTTTCTGAGGAAGACATGCGAAGAACACGGCGGTTTCAAGACTGTCATCTGGCGAGGTGAGCCTGACTATCAATCCTGGGAGCAGCGCAAGCGACCTGTGCATCCAAAGGTCTGCTTGACAGAGATTGAGAAGGGATGCCCGTTTGATTGCGGGTTATGCCCAAACCACCGCCAGCAGATTTGCTGCGCCTTGCTCGAAGTAACCCAGCGCTGCAATCTCGGTTGCCCGGTCTGCTTTGCGGGTGCCGGAGAGAGAAATACAAACGGAGTCGGAACGAAAGATCCCACAGTGGAAGAGTTGATCGCCCAACTGAAGCTGGTCCGAGATGCTACCGGTACATGCAATATCCAGCTTTCCGGTGGTGAACCGACTGTGCGGGATGATCTGCCGGATATCATTCGGGCTGCACGATCGCTGGGGTATACCTTCTTCCAGTTGAATACCAATGGCATCAGGCTGGGCGAAGATCCGGGCTTTGTTCAGGAGTTGAAAGATGCAGGCCTGAGCTGGGTGTTTCTGCAGTTTGATGGAACGAGAGATGAAATCTATCAACATCTACGTGGGCGGAACTTGTTGAAGGCGAAAGAGAAAGCCATAGAAAGCTGCGACCGTCAGCAATTGGGGGTCGTGCTGGTGCCGACCCTTGTGCCGGGGGTCAATACCGACAATATCGGAGACATCGTACGGTATGCGCTGAAAGGGATGCCTTTTATCAGGGGTGTGCATTTTCAGCCTATCAGCTATTTTGGCAGATATCCGGTTCCACCCCGGGACAAGGATCGGTTCACATTGCCGGAAGTACTCAGAGCACTTGAAGAACAGACCGATGGATTGGTTAAGGTGGAGGATTTCGCGCCTTCCGAATGTGAAAGCTCTGTATGTTCTTTCCATGGGGATTTCATTTTCATGGAGGATGGTAAACTGACCCCTTCCAGCAAGAAACACAATCCCTGCTGTTGCAGCCGGGAAGATGATCCGGCAGAATCAGTGCTGAAGAACCGAAGCTTCGTAAGGGAAAGATGGCAGCTTCCAGACAGCACCACATGCTGCGGTTCACAAGATAGCCTCATTGAACTGGATAGCTGGGACACTGTTCTTGACAGGATCAGGAATTACCGACTCAGTATTACCTGCATGGCCTTTCAGGATGTGGAGAATCTGGATTTGGAACGTCTGCAGTACTGTTGCGTTTCGATCATCGACAAAGGCAGGACCATACCGTTCTGTGCCTACAACTTAACGAGCAGGAACGGGTGTTCCCTGTATCGTGGAGATGCATAAGTATCAGGTGAGCGAGAATTTGGTCTTTTGTGCATTAATAATAACTTGAATTGATCAATCAAAAAACGAGTATTCATAATGTATGATTACAATTATATGAGAAACCGGGGAATATCATCAGGGACAAATTTATGAAATTGCATGACGAACGATCTGCGGATTATGTAGTGTCCGGTAAATCGCCAGAGCGAACACCCGGCTATGATGTATTGAATACCATAGTGCCCGATGTGTTACAGGAGATACGTCAGACGTTGATCGAACAGGAAACGGCCTATCAACGCGAATCCGCTGAAGGTGAATTTTACAGTCTTTGGTCGCACAGTTGCAGGGTAGGACACTTGGCTTTTCGTATTGCCCAGGCAGAGGGAGCAAACGAAGACCAGGCCTTACTGGCGGGTCTCCTGCATGACACTGGCAAGTTTGCTTACGGAATTTATCATCAGGATGACATACCGGAAGAGAAACACGCGGTTCGGTTCGCCGAGAGGATACTCACAGGCACAGTCTATGAGAACTGGATTCCGGTAATCAACGAAGCCATCCTTTCAGCATACCTGAAAGACGAGGCGACCAGTGAGATCGGTCGAATCCTTCACGATGCGGATTGTCTCGATAAACTTGGTAACACAGGGGTTGCCCAGTTCTTCTCAAAGAATGCACTGCGACGGCATTTTCTGGATGATGATATAATTACTCGAGTAAGTGTCGAACTGACTTACGCATATCATACTCCACATACACTGAAGACTTCAACTGGCAGACTCATCGCCCGAGACCGTAGCTCCAGGTCCCGAAGATTCTATACGGAACTGGTGAAAGAATGGTCGGAGGCCGGCCTCGGCGATTTCAACATCGTTGAGGAAGATATAGCTGGTATCATATGCATTCTCGTGGTCCCTGCCTATTGTTGGTGCGGCGGTCGGCTAAGAATTGAATCCGATATACGGGATGCAATGAAATGCAGATCCGCTATCGTGAACTACGTATGTGTTGAGTGTAACTGCAAAGATGAATTCTCCTTTTGTCTGCCGAATGTGAAGGGTTTACCCAACAAATAACATAGCTCATGAAGAAAGTGCCGTTTAAGGGCTCGTATTCGCAGTTAGAAAAGCACAATAGAAAGGACGAAGCTATGAAAATCGCAATTGCGGCCAATGGCGCTACCATGGAAGACCTGGTTCCGGATACATTCGAGGAAAGCGCCTTTATATTGATTGTGGAAACAGATGACGGAAGCTATGATGCTTTCCGAAATCCGGAAGAGCAGGGGAGCGCCGGTCTGGCATTAACCAGGGAAGTCGTGAAACACGATTGTGAAGCGGTTATCTGTGGCAGCATCGAAAAGGAAGCCTTTGAAGAACTGGCGGAGGCTCAGGTAACCCGCTACATGGGAGCAAACCACAGGGCAACGGATGCATTGAATATGATGGAGGCATATCAACTGGATTTCATCCGGGTGCCGAATGGCGAAACATGGGATCCTGATGGACATGATCATGGTGCTCCCAATTGCGACAACCACGAAGGCTAGTGGAATCCGGGGATTTTATGTTAAAGACACCATTAGATGACTGGATTGCCGGCAAGATTTCGGTGTCGCCCGGAACGTTGACTCGGGAAGCTATCGAGAGCTATCAGCTTAGTCAACTTCAGAAAACGGTCGCACTGGTTAAAGAGAAGGGCGCATTCTACCATTCAAAGCTGAAAGAGGTAGACCCGGGCGAGCTTATCAGTTTTGATGTTTTTTCCCAACTGCCGTGTACTACTCCTCAGGATATCAGGAACAATCCACAAGGGTTCCTCTGTACGCCGCAGAGCGAGATTGAACGGGTGGTCAGCCTTCAGTCTTCGGGGACAACCGGTGAACCAAAACGTATTTACTTTACCAGGGAAGATCAGGAACTAACGATCGATTTCTTCGACTACGGTATGCGCAATCTCATCGGGCCTTCAGATCGAACTATGATCCTGTTGCCGTGGGAATTGCCGGGTAGCGTGGGAAACCTGCTACAAATCGCACTAAATAGGATGGGCGCAGATTCGATTCCTTACGGTCCCGTATATGAGGCGGCAGATGCGATTGATCTCGCCCTTGCGCAAAAATCGACCGCCATGGTCGGGATTCCTACACATGTCCTCAGTATGGCTCGTCATCGAAATGGAGGCAGGCTTCAGGGCACGATAATAAGCGTACTGCTGACCACGGATCACGTGCCTGATTCGATCTCCAAAACAGTTGAGGATACATGGGGCTGCAAGGTGTTCAATCATTACGGGATGACGGAAATGGGCCTCGGTGGCGGCGTGCAGTGCGAAGCCCGGTCTGGCTACCATATGAGAGAGGCAGATTTATACTTTGAAATTATTGATCCCCAGACAGGACAGTTGCTGCCTGAGGGTGAACTTGGAGAAGTCGTGTTTACGACGCTTACCCGCAAGGGTATGCCGCTGATTCGCTACCGTACAGGGGATTTGAGTCGTTTTATTCCCGGGCATTGCCCCTGCGGTTCAACGTTGCGTCAGATGGAAGTTGTCAGAGGAAGAATAACCGGAAGAAAGGAATTCGGTGGAAAGGCCTTTTCTATCGCTGAACTGGACGAGGCAATCTTTGCAATCGACAAGGTGTTGAATTACCGGTGTGAACTTTCCGAAGATGAAGGGAAAGAGATTCTGAGAATTTATGTCCTCAGCACAGAAGGGAACTCAGCGGACAAGGATACACTGAGTCGGGAGGCACAGAGAGCCCTTTATCAAATCCCTGCGGTAGCGAAAGGGCTGGCATCGGGCCGCGCGAAGATTGTGGTGAATATCCTTGATAGTCAACTTCCTGTCTCAAAGGGCACAGTAAAAAGGACAATTGTTGATTTCAGGTCAAAGGTTCAATTAAAAAGATGAATAGAGAACCCGTTAAGCTATATGAGAACGAAGTGTTTCAGGTAGCCACTCAGGATACCCTTCGTCCGGGCGGACTGGATCTGACGAAGAAAGCGATGAAGATTGCGGATTTTGCCGAGGGAAACCGCATTCTGGATATCGGCAGTGGCTGCGGCAGGACTGTGGAGTATCTGAAAGAAGTCTTTCGAATTCAGGCAATGGGTGTCGACATCTCTGAAACGATGGCAGGGAAAGCGAAACGGTTAAACAGAACGCTGCAAGTCATGGTTGGAGACGTTTGCCGGCTCCCATACAGGGACGCTTCGGTGGATGGAGTGCTCTGTGAGTGTGTTTACAATCTTTTTAACGATCGGCTCCCGGCCTTGGCTGAAATGCATCGCGTACTGAGTCCGGGCGGGAAACTGATCATCAGTGACTTGTTTTTGAGAGAGAAGAAGGGAGAATTCTCTAAATTGCCTCTGGCTACGTGTATAAACGGGATCACTCCCCCGGAATACGTGATTCAAGAGATTACAGCGGCCGGATTTGAGATGGTTGCCTGGCAGGATGAGACCCTCGCGTACAAGGAATTTATCGCCGAACTAATTATGAAATACGGATCGATGTCCATATTCTGGGAATCTCTGGTAAGTTCGTGTGAAAAGGCATGTGCCATCCAGAATAACCTCCGAAATGTGAGGATTGGTTATTATCTATCAGTTTGGCACAAAAGATGCAACAGCCGATCACTTGCAGAAAGGGCAAACAGGGAAACTGCATTGAGTGCATTTCAGGCAAAGCCCTCCATGCCCGAGTTTGCGGGTCTCTTCAAATGTCAAAGCTTCCCCTGTCAGGATGATAGGGAAAAGCATATCAAATGCCACAGCCGATGAATGGAGTGTGCCGGCGGGGACGCCAAAGACATGGGCGTTGCCTAATGTAGCGTATAACGACATTGCTCCGGGAATGACAGGAAGACCATAAAAACGCTCCTGTGCTCCGGACCTTTGAACTCCTTCCCGTGTAACATCATCCGGGTCAACGGACATCCCGCCGCAGCAGAGAATCACTTCGCTGCCTTTCTCCTTAAAAGCGAGGATTGTCTGAGCGATTATGTCTGGGTCATCCGGGACGATCACCTGATTATTTACCGTGCAACCAAGAGCTTCGACTTTCTTTCGCATGACAGGGGAAAATCTATCCTGTATTCGACCTTTCAACACCTCATTCCCGACGATAATCAACCCAGTGTTCTTTAACTTGAATGAAGCCAGGCGGATAACAGGCTGGCTCTCTCTGGCGATTTGTTCCATTCTCGTCAACTTCTCATCAGGAATATACAATGGAGTAATACGCATGCTGGCTACAGTCATATCAGCTTTGCATACGGTATTGGAGTGTACTGTCGCAATTGCGATTTCGTCAAGCATGTTTATTTTCTCAAGGGCAGCAACATCTATCTTGATCAGACCGACCGATGTTGTTGTAAGGTCTACCTTTCCCTCACTCGGAAGTGAGTGTGTCAAACCCTCCCCCATAACGGCATTGGCTATTCGTAAGGCAGCTTCCTCCTCATGAACTTGCCCTTTCTCAAGATCCAAAACAAAGACATGCTCTTTGCCGATGCGTAGAAACTCAGGAATATCTTCAGTTTTAACAATGTGACCTCGTCGAAAAGCTGGCCCCTTTGAACTGCCCGGTACAACCTTGGTTATATCATGAGCAAGAGGCATTCCAATTGCTTCTTCAACTCTGACTTTGTTAATCATTATTCTCCTTACTTGTTGTCATCCTGAAATTATGCTTTCAGCAGATCGGTCACATAGATCTTCTCGCACTAAGCAATATGGTTTTTCGAAAAGGCTACGGTTAACAAAAACGATAGCCATTCTATACAGGCGCGGAAATAGTATCAATACCAGGAGTGGCTCTTCTTACCGGTGCAGAGATGATGCGTTTGCCAGATCCGACCATTTCAAGCATTCTCATTATAACATATTAGACTACTCAGCCCATCAACTCACCGACTCCCTACGATAACCGGTAAACCCATCAAGTATCCGCTTCTTCCTCTTTCTATTCGCTCCCAAATACCACACCCACACTACTTGCACATATTTCTTAATGCTGCCTTCCGTTATTCTTCAATTGTTATTATCAGGCGCTGCTGATACCGTTGACTTCGCGTTAACAGTCCGGTACAATACGAGCAGAAAGCCAAATAATTATAGGCTCTTCGATCTGACCTGGCCTAAATTCGCCCCAGGCGAACACGGCAGGCAGACGGCGGACTGAGCAAGTCCCGAGGGCGCGGGGAGAAATGCCTGCACCTCCCATTTGGAAAGGAGAGTAGATGAGAAACCGTAGTCCTTCATAGTGCGTCTATCTGTATGAGATAGCGCTTTTTGCCCCCCAATTCGCAGGGAAATTATCTGCACTAAATCAACGGGAATTTTCGGGGGCTCCATTTACGACAACATCCCAACCCAGGAGAGCGCACAC
>CAZDMY010000061.1:0-10702 GCA_964506405.1 uncultured Dehalococcoidia bacterium
TTGGTTCGCCCTTTATGAAACGACGCAAGACCGTCGATATCGAGGTCATTGATACAGCTGAACTGTTAGATAAAGTAACGTAAATAAACAGTCACCCTCCACTTAACCCTCTCCCCCAGGGGAGAGGGATACAAATTATCTCGCTTTGCTGGGTGGAGACTTAGAATAACGGAAAAAGATTGGAGGCATGAATTTCTATGGCAAAGGCTGGAACCAAAGCTGGTAAGAAAGGTAAATACGAGAAATTGTTCTCGCCGATCACCATAAACAATATGGATCTCGAAAATCGCATCGTGATGGCCCCGGCTCACGAGGGCCTGGCACATGGTGGATATTGCACACCGGAATACAGCGATTACTACCTGCGCAGAGCCGAGGGGGGCGCTGCGATGATCGTGCTGGGTGCTTTAGCTGTCAACCCGAGGCCGTTTCCCGCACCGAGGCTCAGCGGGGATGAATATATCCCTGGTTACAAGGAAATGGTCGAGCGAATCCATAGCAAAACCAACTGCAAAATCGTTCCTCAACTATATGATTTTGTGAAAGCCGCTCGGGGTTGGAGAATGGATATCAACGATTACCCAATAGATGATATCCCGAAAGTCATTGATTATTTTGAGGCCGCGGCACTGCGCGCTCGTGAATGCGGATTTAATGGCGTGGAAATCCATGCCGCTCACGGTGTACTTCTTGCCGACTTTCTTTCTTACAAGAATAAGAGGAAGGACGAATACGGCGGGAAAAAATTGGAGAACCGGATGAGGTTCACCGTGGAAGTATATGAAAGAATGCGTAAGGTCCTTGGGTCTGATTATACTATTGGTATTCGGATTAATGGCGACGAGTTTATCACCGGTGGCACAACTACAAAACAGTCAACAGAAACAGCGGTGAAACTCGCCGAACTGGGGCTGGATTACATCAGTGTTTCTGTTGGCGGGAAATATGACGATTCCTATGGTACCGACCCATGGGGACTGACTTTCCCATATCCGCCCTGGGGAGGTTACAGCGGATTTCGATGTATGCCGGAAATCTATATGCCCGAAGCTACAAATATTTATATTGCCGAAGCTATTCGAAAAGCAGTCCGAAAGGCCGGGTACCAGACACCGATCATGGGGGCCGGCAGAATCAATACGCCGGAACTGGCCGAACAATTGCTTGAGGAAGAAAAGATCGATCTGGTGGGCGTGTGCCGGCAGATTATTCGGGATCCCGACTGGCCGAATAAAGCAAAAGAGGGAAGGGCGAAAGAAATCAAAAAGTGTGCCTATTGCAATAATTGCATTGAGACAGCCACGGTCGGACCTGGCGGATACTGCAAGCTGGCCAAAGAAAAGGAGTAGTCATGATACCGATAATTGAGTTTCAGGAACGTTCTCTGACCGGCCCGGTGATGAAGGGCGACGAATTTGATATGGAATTCTCCATGAAGGTTCGTCAACTGGTTAAGAAGTACGATATCAAATACAATCCCGAGGAACTGGTCGTAGATGATGATATTGCAGACCGCGTATTCAAAGCGGGAGTCGATCTCCTGGCGGAACTCGGCGTTTTTCATATGGATACCGAACGGGTAGTTCAATACAACAAAGCGGAAGTTGAAGAAATCGCCCGGGAACGTCGAGAGAATCCGGGGAAACACACCTTCGGACTGGGCAAGGAACAGGTTACTGTTGAGTACAGAACGGGCGCAGACAAACGCCCGCCCACGCTATATTCCGGGCCGTGGGGCGTAGCAAAAGAGGAATGGTTCTCTGAATATGTTCAATCTTTTGTGCAGGAGGAAACGGTTGAAGCCCTGGGGATCTGTGCCGGATTGGGCAGCCTGGGTGGCATCAAGGTGAAGGCCGGAACGCTCTCGGAAATGTATGCCTGTAAGTGGGAGCAGGCACGAATACAAGAGGTGCTCGAGAAAACGGGCAGAAAAGGTATGCACCTGGGCTTGCTGGCTACCGCCAGTTCAGCGGCTGGCATCATGTCCATAATTAGAGACGGATTACGTGGACCGCACGATACCCACATCGGGATTCACATTGTTCCGGAACAGAAATTCAACTGGAATCAATTGGTCCTGGCGCAGTTCTGTCAGGATCGTGGTATCGTCCCCTGGCAAAGCGCGAATTCGATGATCGGCGCACTTTGCCGCAATGCAGAAGAAACGGCGGTGACTTTGATTGCCAATATGCTGGGGCAGATGAGCTATGGACACGGTCCAATCTGTAGCCTATGGGCTAGTCATCTCGACGGGAAAGCAGCCACCTGGCCCAGTCAATGGGCCTACAGCGCAGCAGCACGCGCTTCGGAGAGAAATATCAAGGTAGCCGTCGGGGGCTGCGCATCGGGTGTACTGGCAAATACTCCATATACTCTGCTTCAAGGGGCAGCCATGGTGGCGTTGTATACGGCCAGCGGCTATACGTACGGCTGGATTTGTGGAAACACCGGTATCGAAGCGCGCTATCTGGGCGAAGTGATGAAGGCCATGGCTGGAATGGAGCGCAGCAGGGCCAATGAAGTGATCAAGAATATCATGCAGGCCATGGAGTCACATGCCGGTGAAGTCAAAGGTAATACCACCCGCTTTACCGAGGTATATGACCTGAAAACAGTACAACCAAAACAAGGGTATGTCGATCATTTAGAACGGGCCAAGGAAGAACTGGCTAAATGTGGAGTACCGTACTAGGGAAAATCCGAAATACTAAGTACGAAATCCGAAAAACGACTCCTCCCTCCCTTGATGG
Source organism: uncultured Dehalococcoidia bacterium (assembly GCA_964506405.1). Taxonomy (GTDB): domain Bacteria; phylum Chloroflexota; class Dehalococcoidia; order SZUA-161; family SpSt-899; genus JBGLNL01. The sequence continues at coordinate 2,751 of CAZDMY010000061.1, forward strand.
GAGGGATTAGAGGGAGGGTAAAAACAAAGTCAAACGCACCTAACCTCTCCCTTTCCGAGGTGAATCTTCGGCTTCAAGGGAGAGGGGTCTCGATGATTTATCAATAGACGAGGGAGGGAAATAGAATGGCAGAAAAGCCTCAAAGATGGGATATCGAAACGGAAGTACTTATTGCCGGAACCGGAGGGGCGGGGCTGACCGCGGCTATTACGGCACATGAGAGTGGTGCCAAAGTCACTGTGATCGAAAAAACCGGTAAAGTCGGCGGAACAACAGCGGTATCCGGCGGTATTCCCTGGATTCCCAACAACCACCACATGGCCGACGTCGGCGTTACGGATTCACCTGAAGAAGCATTTACCTTTATGAAAACACTGGCACAGGGCCGGGCCCACGATGATGTGATTCGCTCATTTGTCGAAAATGCACCGGTCATGATTAAGTTCATCGAGGATAATACTTCGTTGAAACTCGATGCCCTGCAAATGCCGGATTACAAAGCTGAGGTCGAAGGGGGTAAGATGAAGGGGCGCAGCCTCGGCCCGCCTGCTTTCGATTCGAACGAACTGGGCGAGTGGCGCGCGAAAATGCGCTGGGGAACCGCATCCATCCTGCCAATGTCTTACGCCGAATATGAACAAACAAATGCCATCAACTGCCCGATGGCCCTGGATTATGGTATGCTCGCAGAACGCATGGGCAAGGGCATTATGGGGATGGGAATGTCGCTGATCGGGCACCTTCTCAAAGCCTGCCTGGATCGTGGTATTGAGCCAATCCTGGAAACTCGCGGGCTTGAATTAATCGTTGATGGTGACCGGGTGGTTGGGATGCGTTGCGAAAAGGATGGCAAGGATTTCTTAATTCATGCTTCCAAAGGAATTATCCTGGCCACCGGCGGATTTGAGTGGGATGATGAATTCAAATCGCATTTTTTACCTGGCCCTTATACCTATCCGCTGACGCCACCCAGTTGTGAGGGTGACGGTTTGCGAATGGCGATGGCGGTGGGTGCGGACCTGGCGAACATGAGTGAAATCTGGGGCGTGCCGACATCATTCATTCCTACCGAAGAATACGATGGTAAGCAACTTTACCGCATAACGATGGCCGAGCGCTGCCTGCCGCACACAATCATGGTCAATCGCTACGGCAAGCGGTTTGTTGATGAGGCACATAATTATAACGATGTGGCCAAGGTGTTTCGCACATTCGATCCGGTGCCTTTTGATTTCACCAATTTTCCAGCCTGGTGCGTGTTCGATCAGCAATATCGGGATCGTTACTGGGTGCTGATGACATCGATGCCGGGTGATGGGATGGACCCGGAATGGCTTCATAAAGCCGATACACTGGAAGAACTTGCCGGCAAGGTCGGCATTCACGCTGAGAACCTGAAGACTACCGTTGATCGTTTCAATGAATTTGCTCGTGAGGGAGTGGACCGTGATTTCAATCGGGGCGGGACCGCTTATGATAAGTATTGCGGCGATCCTCGCAGCCAGCCGAATCCATGCCTGGGCACTATCGAGCAGCCGCCCTTCTATGCGCTTCCGGTGTATATCGGAACCATCGGGACGAAAGGCGGCCCCAGAACGAATATTAACGGCCAGGTGCTGGACGCTTTCGATAAGGTGATAGATGGCCTCTATGCTGCGGGGAACGCGATGGCAAGTGTCAGCGGTCCCAGTTACGGTGGTGGCGGATTCACTATCGGATTGGCCATGACATGGGGTTATATCGCTGCCCGGCATACCACCGGAAAATAGTGTATAATTGCATCACTTGATTAGGCTCGGAGAGTCTGCTGAAGAAATGTCAGGTTAGCCAGGGTATCATGCATTTACAGATCGAATGGCATAAATTATAAGGCAGGCGCTAATATAAGTTGTTTCCAACCAAATAAAAATAGGGGTGGCAGTTATGATGTTTTGGCGAAGCAATAGAGCCCGGAAATTGATAAACGGGATTGGTGCTGGAACCGGACCGTTCCGAAGCGAGAGTATGGGATTTCGAATTCGTCTAAACCTTGTTATTCCTCTATCCATGTCGATCCTCATAGTGCTGCTAGTCGCCTGTGGTAACGGGGGAGACCCAACAATCAAAAAAACTGATAATCCTCCGGATAATACGGAGCCTCCAGACGAACTGGTGTTCACCATCGGCAACCTGACCGACAAAACCGGTGTAGCATCCAGTGCGGTAGCCATTATCGATTCCACACTGGACGATATGGTTGAATATTATAACGAGGAAAATATGATCCCTGGCGTTAGACTGCAAACTAGATCCTACGACACGCAATGGGACGCCTCTTTGTGCAGGACTGGTTATAACTGGGTAAAAGAACAGAATGCGGATATCATATGGACTCCTGTTACTACGGCGGTTTCCGTACTGAAGCCAGTCGTTGATGACGATAGGATGCCTTTGTTCGCGGCTTCAGCCAATCTGGAAGTGCTGATGCCGCCGGGTTACGCGTTCAGTCTGGGTACAATACCGCAGTATGATGCTTACACCCTGTTGCAATGGATTGCTGAAAACCACTGGGATTACCGGAAAAACGGGCCTGCTAAAATTGGCGGGGCCGGATGGAAAGATGATTACAGCCCTCTGTTTTTTGAGGGAATGAAAAATTATACCAAAGAACATCCGGATCAATTTGAATGGAAGGGCGGACATTTGACTGATTTTGGTTTCGTATGGGCCTCCGAGATAGAGGCGTTGAAAGACTGTGATTATGTTTATCCTCCTGTTCCCATGCATGTGTTTATCAGGGATTACCGGGATTCCGGCTATGATGCAGTGTTTATAGGCACCGATCCTCACGCCGGTTTTCTGGATATCATAGATGACGGTGCATACTGGGACGAAATCGACGGAATGCTTTTCATACGCGCATCACGATGGTGGACAGAGCAGGGGGTGATCATTGATTTAACCAAACAACTCCTCCATGAAAACCACGAAAGTAAAGCTGAAGAGATTATGAGATCGGGCGTTGGATATCTTTCGACCAGTTGTTTTTATCAGCTCTTACAAATTATCAGAAATGCGGCCGAAGATGCCGGACCCGGGAATCTCGATTCCCAGGCGGTTTACGAAGCGGCGGTAAACTATACTGAGCGTATTGACGAAGTTGACCGGTATAGCTTTGACGAAACCAAGAGATGCTCGACCAACTATTACGTAATATACGAAGCTGATGGTGCAAGGCTGAACCTTTACAGGGCGGATCCGGACTGGATTCCGATGGTAACCGAACCTTAATTGACATACGCGATTTATCATTCGGGGTATTGCGCCATAACCTGATTCTTTGGCTGGCCGCAAATAACCGTGTTTACTCCGTAAGCCATACAATGTCTATGGACGCTATGGTAATATATATGAGATCCCAGATTAAGTATTGTCCAAAATAGTTGTAATGAATGTTCACAAGCGCTATGTTTACCATAAGGAGGCGAAATGAGAAAGATCGTAAGTAACCCTGTTATGGCCCTGTTGTTTACTGGATTTCTTATCCTTCCATTCATAGGTGCTTGTAATGGCGATGGGACCGAATCGCCTGCGCTTGAAACTTCGCCACCTGTCACTACCGAACCTGCTATCTCTCCCACGCCTGCGGTCGAAGAACTTGTAACCTATACCGAGGACCGTGAACCGTGCGCATGCCGAGATAAGAACAAAAACCTCTATTGGGGAGAATTGCATGCCCACACTATTCTCTCTTATGACGCATACGCCTGGGGGACGATGACCACTCCGCAACAGGCTTATGAATTTGCCAAAGGAGGCACCATCGCTCTAACGGCACGTGATTCCGGTATAACCCAGTATGTCAAGCTTTCACGTCCGCTGGATTTTGCCGCGCTTACCGATCATCAGGAATACCTTTCTGAAACATGGTTATGCTTTACAGAGAACTCAGGTGCTTACGATTGCGAACTCTGCCGGAAATTGCGGGAAGGGGGAATGACTAATTTAATACCGTTTTCCTTTAATCTGGCCCAGAACCCAGCCTCGCATCTGGAAAAGATTTGCGATTTACCGGATGTTGATTGCGACCAGGTGAGCCGGAGTATCTGGCAGGAAATCCTCCAGAATGCCGAGAATGCCTACGACCGGTCTTCTGATTGTTCCTTCACAGCGTTCCCCGCCTACGAATTTACACTAAGCCCGGGATTAAGCAACAAGCATCGAAATATCATCTTCCGCAATGCTGAGATTCCGGAATTTCCATCGTCTTCATTTGAACAAAGCAGTGAGGAGAGGTTATGGGCAGAGCTAGTGGAGACCTGTTGGGATGTAGATAACGAATGTGATTGCATCGCCATTCCACATAATTCCAACTGGAGTAACGGGCACATGTTCATGATTGATTACCCGGAAGGCATGAGCCTTGAAGATCAGAAAGAAGCGGCTGCATTTCGTGCCCGGATGGAGCCGCTGGTGGAGATCAGCCAGCATAAGGGGAGTATGGAGTGCCGGAACGGGTTCGAAGGTATCCCTGACGATCCCCTGTGCGATTTTGAGAAGATCAGGGACGAAGGCACCAAAGAATGCATGGAGCCCGGTAGTGGAGGCATGGCCGGCCAGGGGTGCATTTCCCGCTACGATTATACTCGTAACGTCCTGAAGCTGGGGCTTTCGGAATGGCTAAGATTGGGTGTGAATCCCTATAAAATCGGGATCATTGGTGGGACCGACACCCACAATGGTATTCCCAGCAAGGTGGAGGAATATGATTTTCCCGGACATATGGGAATGTGCGAGGACTTACCGGAGGAACGGCTGGGATATGAACCGGGCATGCCGAGCTTCTCCATCTACAATCCAGGGGCGCTGACCGCCGTCTGGGCAGTGGAAAACAGCCGTGACGCTTTGTTCGAATCAATGCGCAACCGCGAAACGTACGCGACCACCGGTCCCCGAATAACGGTCCGCTTCTTTGGTGGATGGGGTTTCCCGGAGGGAATGTGCAACGAGGCCGGTTTTATAGATTCAGCTTACGAAAAGGGTGTCCCGATGGGCGGGGATTTACCATCGAGGCCGGAAGGTTCGAATGCGCCGACTTTTGCTGTTGTGGCGGAAAAGGATCCGGGTGTCAACAAGCATCCTGGTAACGATCTGCAGCAGATCCAGGTCATCAAAGGGTGGGTGGATTCCGACGGGACGGAAAAGGAACTGGTTTTCACGGTAGCCGGTGACCCCGAAAATGGAGCAGGCGTTGATCCTGATACCTGTGAGCCGGTTGGTGATGGCTATGAGCGCCTGAGCGTGGTATGGACCGATCCGGAGTTTGATCCTGATCTTCCTGCTTTCTACTATGTGAGGGTGGTGGAAAACCCCAGTTGCCGCTGGGTACAGTACGATTGCAACAAGTTTGAAGAAGGTGAAAAACCGGCTTCCTGTTCCAATCCTGCGGTTAAAAAGGTGATACAGGAAAGAGCGGTTACCTCGCCTATATGGTATGAACCGGAGGGATAAACCTCTTTTCCGGCCAATCCAAAACAGTAGTCTGCTGTTGAATTCACATTGGATTTGGAGCACTCCAAAACGCTTCTGCACATCATTCGTATTAGCTATACAATTATTTGTCAACCCCCTTATTTCCCCGGATATCAAGTCCAGGTATCATTGACAGTTCTTAGTAGCATGAATAGAATGGCCATACGTAGTCGGTTTGAGTGATATTGTCAATTGTTCCAGAAAGGAGAAGGACCTTAAAAAGGATAGCCATAATTCTAAGTATGTCCGTTATAATCGCCGGAATATTCCTTGCTGCTGCATGCGATGAAAGTAAACCGGAAGCAGAATTCGTTGGACCTCAGCCGACATTGGCGCTTCAGCCGTGCTGTAATGGGGATGGACCGGGGTGTGCGTTCTGCCAACCGGCGGGATTCAATAACGGTGGCGATTGGAATCCCAACGGAGTCTGGATACAGGATGTCGCCATCGATACAGTGGGTACCGCTGAATCATGCTGGGATGATACCGGAGACTGGTCCGGTAAGCCGTATTATCAGATGGTTATGGGGATGTCGGACCGCAACGCAGCAATCGAACTGTCTTGTATGCTTGAGATACTCTCCGTGTTGCCCGGGATGGCGGATATGTATCCGCGAATGGCCTGGTGCTCGGAAACCGTGTCTTACTGGCATAGAGAAGCAGGAATTCCTTACAGAACGGGGTATCGAAATAGCTCCTGGCTGTTCGACTGGCAGTTAGTAAGTACCAGTGCCCTCAGAGATTGGTACGAAGCCGAAGAGTTGATGCATCAGTTTGAAGATCTGCCGCTTTTTGATTTCGAGGGTCGGGGCCGATGGATAAGCTGGGCGGAATTGGATTACCAGAACTTCGAACCTGGAATCAACGGCCCCCTGCCGGGCGCTTATGTGTGTCTGAAATGCTACGACGACATGGGAGGTATGGGGGCTTTTCTGACCGATGGGCACAGCATGATCGTTAATGATATGACAATTTACCGGACGGCAACGGGAAAAGTGGATCATGTGAAGATCACTGTTCTCGAGGGCAATACGTCGGTTGGGGTGAACGATTCCAGATCCATGGAGAACATCCTGGATTATACCCCCTTCGGGAATGATTACTTTGGGGATTGTGACGACGGCAATGGGAAGAAGATCATCGGATTCGGCATCGACCTGGATGCGGACGGCGATCCGATATATGATTCCAGCCGGCTGCATTATGTGACAGTTCCCGCACAGATGGCCCAGGCACCAATTCTTGTAGATGTGCTCAATGATGAACCTGAATATGCTTTAGCGATTGCAGATTACGCTAAACTCATCGGGGAGAACGGAGGAATAAAAGTAGCTTCCTCAACCCATGCGGTACCGGCCAGTGGTGTGCCAGATGGTGAACGGGAACAATGGCGCTTCAATAAGGATGATCTGGCTCCACTTTCCGCCCCGGTGGAGATTGTTGTTGATCTCGTGGCTGAGCATCCTGTGCCGATCAAAGGGGTTGAGTTGAATTGGCAAGGGTCGTTCGTGCCGGACGGCTACGATATTTTGTGGGCAGGCGAAGAAGGTAAGTACCGGATAGCTCAGATGCCGACAATGGAGAACCTTGATTTAAACAAGATTCCTAAATACAGCGGACCGATTCCATCTGTATTTGGCACCAGGGGGCAATCCGTCCGATATATAAAATTCTCATTTCCACCGAACATTTTCAAACAGGATGCTGTTTTGGGGACAGTTCGAATTGTCCATGATTGGGGACCCGATACGGATGCGGATGTAACTGTGGTGGAGGATAAACCTCAGGCGGGGAAACCACCGAAAACAACAGATGCAAAGACGGAGTGCCCTTCGGGGTGTTTTTGCATGGATAAGCGAGCCGCGGAAAATGAAAGGCTTGTACTTTGCCAGGATGAAGAGATTCGTTGCGTTTCGGATGACCCGGCCAGTATCCCTGAGTTTTGTTACCAGAAACCTGAAAAGCAAGAAACCTTGCAATGTCCTGATGGATGCCGCTGCATGACGGAGGCGGAAGCCAGGAAAGCGAGGCTCTCCTTTTGTAGAAATGAAAAGAGCGAGTGCTCTACCGGCACGTCTCGTGTACAAGAGTATTGCTATCAAGCTCCAAATGACCCAACGGGAAACACGGGAACTGCCGGAACAAAACCAGATACGCCTCGCGGGGTCGAGTAAAGACGAATACCTTTCGGTTTGCTATCGGAGATGACCTGATATGAGTGAAGATTGGCAAAAGGCCGTCAAATGGATTGAGCAGGAATTAGATGGCAGGGTAAAGAATGCCCGGCCACAGGGACGCTGGCGGGATGCCTGGTTTTTCGATCTGGAACAAGAGGGCAGAACGTTGCCGATGTATTTTCGCGGGCATCGTCCGGGTCTGGCCAGGGACCGAAAACGGTTACTTCTGGAGATAAGGGTATTGCAGGTGCTGGAAAAGCACGG
>CAZDMY010000062.1:0-10690 GCA_964506405.1 uncultured Dehalococcoidia bacterium
CGCGTTATGCAGGTGCTGGTAGATGGCCGCAAAATTCTTCTGCTTTTCCAGAGTGGAAAAGCCCCAGTACTTGACGCCGTCTCGCACAATCCAGAACGGACCCTCGGGGCCGAAATCAAACTTGACGTTCTGTACCAGGTCCTCGGGGCCATCAGCGGTAAACTCCAGCTTCAATCCGCCCTCATTGTTCTGGTCCGATCTGTCGATTACCGTAAAATAGTGAGTCCCGTCGCGGATGTACTCCATGGTGAAATACATATCGATTCTCACCGGGCTGCTGAGGTCAAGTTCCGGCAGTGTCAAAGAATAGCGGCCATACCGGTCAGTGGCCGTCTCGTACTTTTTCAAGTTGCCCTTCTCCTGGTAGGCCGCCCGGACACGCAGATACGGCATGGCCTTGTCCTCGCTGTCAGTTACCATTCCAGTGATCGTCGCCCCCACCTCGGGGGTGGGTTCGGGAGTTGCCTCTGGTTTTGGCAGCCAGGCCAGGTGGTACGTAGGAGTAAAATCAATGAATTTATCCGGTGTGACGGTGTAACCGGCAGCGAAGGCTTTGGCGGCGGCCACTACCTCCCGGGCTACCGTTGCCCCGGGACTTGAGCTGCACCCCTGTCTATGCACTACAACCTCGAGCCCACCACTGCCCGGTGGATCAAAATCCACAACGAGTTTGTAACTTATGTTCAGTTTGTAGACACCATCGTAAGGACCTTTGGTCGTATCAATCAACCTTTCAATGGCAGTTCCCTGCGTAAGACCACCCGGGGCTGGAGTTTCGGTAAAATCAGGGTATAATCCCGGTAGCCCTTTGGCGTTTTCAACTATAGAACCAGCATGAAACCTGGCATCCAAACGAAAACTGTATCGGTCCACGCAGGAAGGCGTATCCTCGCCTGCGTAGGAAAATTCCAGGAAGCCCGGATAGGTACGTTCACCCTCGTAGTGAGGATCCACTTCCTTGGTATCCACAAAATCAAAGCCCCCGGGAAGCGTTGAATAGGAATCTGACTGCAGGAGCATGTAATCCCGTCTGATACTCCCCAGGGTGCGATAGCACATGGTGCACGGTTCTCCACCACAAAATGTATCCACATCGGGCGGCCAGTTTTTTTGATTGCAGTTGAAGTTATGCAATTCAGATCCGGGGGAGGTATCAGGGTATTCCTCATCTCTAGTGACTGCATAGATGAAATCGAATGTCAAACCGTAACTCCGTCCCGGGACACCCACAGGCCTTATGCCAAATTCCGGTTTCGGCTCGCCATTATAGGGGATGTAATTACTGTAATTACATCCCCAGACTCTTCCGTCTGCAGTATATATCGGCTGTATCCCGCTTATCTGGACGAAGTTGGCGTTTTTTCGAATCCATTCATCATTGATGTGAACGACTATTTTTGCCGGGATGTATTCGTACAGTTCATCGTCCATTTCAATGAACAGCGGATCGCTTGGCGAGTTGACCGTAATCTCTTCATAGTCCATCATATCGGGAATCTCGATGGGTACGTCTTTCCCGGCATGTGCCCCTGCCGGGGCAGGGTCGATCGCGCGCCCAGCCCAACCGGGTTCCAACCAGATGAATTCAGTAAGGATAAGACTCAGTATCAGGATAGATGAGATTAGTAATCGGATGGTTTTCATGGTTGTCTCCTGAGAATCTTTCAACTTCTTCAAAACGCGAAATAAGATTCCCGCCAGAGTTTATCCGCCGCGTTTGGGCGGGAATGACAGTAAAAGAAACGCTTTCGCCCATTATTCGTAGCACGACCCTTCATGATCGCTTTGACTGCCAGGCTAAAGCCTCGCACTAGGTGTCGAGCTGTACACTCCGTTTGTGCTCCGCCATCAGGGGGGGCATGAACGAGAGCAGTTCATCAAGCATTACCAATTGTTTGGGAGTGATCGGGGCTTTGATCTTAGCCGGGGAGCCGGTCACGAAGGAATTATCCGGAATCTCCATCCCTTCCTTGACCATCGACCCGGCGGCAATGATACAATTGCTACCGATTTTGCTGTAGGCCAGCACCGTAGCATTATCGCCGATCAATACGTTGTTGCCGATGGAATACGCCTCTACCACCGCTCCGTGGCCAAGAACGACCCTTTCCCCGATAGATTTAGTGAAGTGGACTGTGGTGTTATCCTCGAAGTGGCTGTTGGCACCGATGGTCATTTCACTGCCGTGGACACCCCCGGGGGTATCACCTCGGATGACTGCACCCGGCCAGACGCTGCACCCTTCGCCAAATTCTACATTCCCCATCACATAAGCGGCCTCGCTGATGAAACAAGAATCGGGCACCCGGGGCTTCTTCCCCATGAAACTGGCCAGCAACCTCTCCTCCTTGTGTGTGTGACTGATTCTATGTTAGACTTCCTTAGAGTAAAGAGCAAGGATATACGATGAAAAACCGTGTTTTTTCAGGTGCCCGGCCTACCGGCAGGCAGCACATCGGCAATTACCTCGGGGCTATTCAGAACTACGTAAAACTGCAGGAAGAATATGAATGTATTTATTGCATTGTTGACCTTCACGCCCTCACCACACTTGAGGATTTCCATAATATGCAATACAACATCCGGGAGATGATGTACGACTGGCTGGCTGCCGGACTCGACCCGAACAAAAGCATCCTGTTCGTCCAGTCGCATGTCCCGGAAGTGACTGAACTGCATCTGCTGCTCAGCATGATCACTCCTTTGACCTGGCTGACCCGTGTTCCCACCTTCAAGGAGAAAGTCCGTCAGCAACCCCACAATGTCAACTATGGATTAGTCGGTTACCCTGTCCTGCAGACCGCCGATATCATTTTGTACAAAGCGGACCTGGTGCCGGTCGGCGAGGATCAGCTCCCTCACCTGGAACTGGCCCGCGAGATCGTGCGTCGTTTTAATCATTTGGTGGCACCGGTTTTTCCTGAACCTCAGGCCAAGCTGACCAGTACCCCGCTTATCGGCGGTCTGGATGGTGAAAACAAAATGAGCAAAAGCCTCGATAATCATATCGAACTGGCTTCTTCAGCGGAAGAGACACGACAGCGGATCATGACGGCATTCACCGATCCCCAGCGATTGCGCAGAAAGGATCCGGGCCGGCCGGAAATATGCAATATCTACAGCCTTCACGGTTTCTATAATCCGGATAAACTGGGTGAAATCGCCGATGGTTGCCGTACTGCGGCCATCGGGTGCGTGGATTGTAAAAAGATGCTGGCTGACGCGCTCAATGCGGATATGGAACCGTTTCGCGAGCGTCGGGCCGAGTTCGCCGCTAAACCTGAGCAGGTTGAAAAGATGCTTACCGAAGGCGCCAGCCGTGCCCGGGTCATCGCCAGAGAAACTATCCTTGAAGTTAAAGAGAAGATGTGCCTCTTATGAAGGAAGTGCTCCTGTCCGCCACCGGACAAGACGCCAAAACAGTCGCGATTAAAGCAACCAGAGAAGCCGGAGCCATTCTCAAGCAGCATTTCTACCGGAAGAGAACAATAGAAACAAAGGGCAACCGAAATCTCGTCACCGAAGTAGACCTTCTCTCCGAGAAATGCATCCTCAAGATTCTGCAAGAGGAATTCCCTGGCCACAGCATCCTTTGTGAGGAATCCGGAAAACATGATACCGAGAGCCAGTATCGCTGGATTATCGATCCGCTGGACGGCACCACCAATTATGCTTTCGGGATCGGGCACTTCTGTGTATCAATCGCCCTGATGGAAGGTGATGACATCCTGCTGGGTATCCTTTATGATCCACTTCGAGAGGAGTTGTTTGAGGCGCAGGCCGGCCAGGGCGCATACCTTAATGGCTCTCCCATATCGGTAGCTTCCCTGCGGGATCTCAACACGATAATCATTGGATTCGACCTGGGATACAGCGATACGGCGTCGAAGGAGATGCTTTCACGAGCCAACGCCCTGTGGAATCCAAATATCACCTTCCGGCTGATGGGGTCAGGCGCTTTAGGCATCGGCTATGTGGCCTGCGGGCGGATAGACCTCTATTTTCATCGCAGCCTCTATCCCTGGGATACCGCCGCCGCTATTCTGCTGGTCCGGGAGGCAGGTGGTGAGGTCATAGATCTGGAGGGGTGCCCGGCAACAATCCAAAGCCCTGAAATCATCACCTGCGGAGATTTCAACGCTTATCAATCTCTGGTAAGCGCTCTAAAGTAATACCATCACCTACAATATTCTGAAAGCTCGTCAGGTCCGGTTTCCATGATAAATGAACCAGATGTGTATCACAGCGGCAGTCAGAGGAGCCAAAACCTTTGACCGGTACGCTCGCACCCGCAAGGCCCCGTAGGGCCCGGGCCAGTTGACATTCAACCCTCTCTTCTGCATATGTTACCCAGATTTCCTCTACGCGCGAGATTGTAAGGAGAAAATCGATGTGCCAGTACAGCTTCTTTTCCCGCGCCAAATGCCTTCTGATCCTTGCTTGAAGTCCCCCGAAAGCGCTCCCGGAGTAAAGGTAGTACCCTAGCGGAAAATCGAATTCGCCGAGCTTCCCTATCTGGATACGTTTATCGACTTCAAGGGAGATCAGCAGGATATAGCTGCCTTTATCGATCATCCTGATCAATTCTAGGCACAGAAGAGGCGGCCGTCAAATAGATGCGGTTCGATAGGGGTTATACGGAATATCCAGGAACTGATCTTTAATATAGTTCACAACGAACGGTGAACTCATCCCCATCGGTGTCTACAACGATGGTACCGTTCTCGCTTGTCAGGTATACATCCGCTCCCATCAGTTTCAGGGTCTCCAGAGTCGGCCCGTTCTCCGCATGGTTTGCCATCACAATTGCGACCACAGGCCGAACCATTTGCAAAAACTCCGGTGAAGAAGAGGTCGTTAACCCATGATGCGCAACCTTAAGGATTTCTACCTGCCCGATGGGGAAAACAGTCTGATCGAGCATCTCGTATTCTGCTGATCCCTCAATATCAGCGGTAAACAGGAAATCGATCAATCCGTAACTGAATAATAGAACAATTGAATTGTCGTTACTCGAGCCATCCAGATTCGCAGGGTTCACAACCCTGAATACTAATTCCCCAGGTTCGATAGTATCTCCGAGCCTGGCGACAAAAGTATCGGCCCTCTCTGCCTCAAGGGCTTTATAGAATTTTCCGGACAAGCGGCGATCGATCTCTTCGCCATTATGCCATATTTCCCCGACATCAAATTCAGCCAGAACTTCGATAAGCCCGCCAACATGATCATCGTGGGCATGAGTGGCTATCATAACATCGAGCGGTCCGTCCACATAATGGCGTAAGTAGTCTACTATTCCCGGTAGTTCGCGCCCCCCGTCAATCAGGATTTCAGTCTCCCCCTGATCAATCAGAATAGCATCACCTCTTCCTACATTAAGGAAGTGAACGTGAAGCATTTCGAGTGAGGAGGCCGGATCAGCAGCAGGGAGCCTGTATGCCGAATCATCACTCGGTACAAGCTTTTTATCAGCAGACAGGCACGAATACGAAATGCCATCCGACGGGGGAATCGGCATGGGGGCGGGAGGAGAACCCGGAAAGTGAGCCGATACGGTCAGCATGGAACATGCCAGTAACAAAACTGTCAACACTGCCGGAAATGGGCGCATCGATGCCTCCCGCCTGCCGTATTCCTTGATATTTCTGCCTGCGAAACTTGACATACCATAACCAACGTTCTACAGTTTTGTATAATTGTAGTGATTGATGGTTCAAACGGGGTTGACGTAAGGTTAAAAGACAGTTAAAAATCTCACTTGAAAAGGGCCTGTGAACCGCATGCATAAGATACTTATTGTTGAAGACGACCCGGACGTAGCTGACCTTGTAAAAACAGGGCTTGTTCATGAGGGATTCGATGTCAGGGTAGCCCAGTCCGGGATTGAGGGAATGGATTTAACTCATGCATTTTATCCCGATCTCATTGTCCTGGATCTGATGCTTCCGGATATGGACGGTATCGAACTATGCCGGGAGCTTCGCGCCGAGGGAGATGTAGGAATCGTGATAATGACTGCTCGCGGTCTGGTAGGTGAGCGTGTGCGTGGACTTCAAATGGGCGCAGATGACTATATTCCCAAGCCGTTTGCCTTTGAAGAGCTGGTGGCACGCATCAGGGCTGTACTACGGCGACGTTCTACAGAGGGTATCATTCGAATTGCTGACCTGACAATTGATATCGATAAGCGGCAGATTTTGCGAGGAGACCGCCTTATAGAGCTAACTACCCGGGAATTCGAATTGCTTAAGTTACTGGCCCTAAATGTGGAAAAGCCGCTAAGCCGCGATTTCATTCTGCAACGTGTATGGGGATATGATTTTGAAAGCGACACGGATCCGGTTAAGGTGTATATCAATTTTTTAAGGCGCAAATTGAATGCTGATGGAGAAAAGGACCTGATCCACTCGATTCGAGGTTTCGGTTACGTTATTAAGGAGTCCCGGTGAGAATCAGCCTTCGGACACAGATATTTTTGTGGTATGCGGTGATCGCTACCTTTCTCATTGTCGGTATTGTATTCGCAGCCCAGCAGGTAATCGAACATCGCCTTGAAGCCTCAATTGACCGAGGGCTTGAAGATCGAACCGATCTGCTTGCCGCAGCTATAACAAGCAACCCTAAATTGAGCATAGAAGCTTATGACGACTTGATTGAATGGCTCACCGAGCAGGAGCTTTCAAACATCCCGGCAGTGCTGCGCGTAAGTGATCCTAAAGGAAACGTCCTGGCTTCTTTCGGCGATGTCCCGGATGCAATGATTCCGCGCATGAACCAGCAACTGGTGGCTGAAGACGAGAAACGTGAACATGAAGAGGACGGCTGGTATAAAACCATCAGCATCAGAGGACATCCCACTCTCCGCATATATACTGTCCCTGTTAAAGACTCCTCAAATGAGGTGACGATTGTCATTCTACAGACCGCTGACAGCCTTGGCCAGATAGCCGCTGCCCGCGAGGAATTGTGGCTTTATTCACTCGCGGTTGGAATTGGAGGTAGCGTATTTGCTCTCTTAGCAGGATATTTTCTTCTGCGACGCGGATTTCGTCCACTGGATAGAATTCTACAGCGTGTTGAGGGAATCGAAACAACAACACTTACAGACCGCATCCCTGAAGAACGCCGTCCCCCTGAATTGCAGGGGCTGGCAAACAGATTAAACGAAATGCTGAGCCGTCTGGATACTGCATTCAGGGAGAGGGAAACGTTTGTTGCCAGTGTATCTCACGATTTAAGAACACCGCTAACCATTTTGCAGGGTCAATTGGAGATCATGTTAATGCACAGTTCACTGGATGAAGCAACTAAAAGAAGTTTGAATCGAATGAAAAGAGAGGTTCGCAGACTGTCCCGGATGACCAATAACCTGTTGCTGAGTGCACAGTTGGAAACAACTCAGGAGTATTCCCCTATGGACCTGGACCTCAGGGAATTACTGGAGGAAGTTGCTGTGGAGGCGCGTGTTCTGGCCGATGATATCAGTATTACAGTTTCGACTCCCTCTGCCCCGGTTGTCCCGGGCGACTACGATCTTATCAAACAGATGCTGCTGAATGTTATCGATAACGCGGTAAGGTTTTCGGCCGAGGGAGGCGTTGTTGAGATTGAGTTGAACCAGCAAGATGAATACGCCGTGATCGGCGTGTCAGATCACGGGCAGGGAATGTCTGCGGAAACCCTGGCACATGTCGGGAAACCGTTTTATAAAAGTGAATACAACCGCAAGGGCGGTCGCCGAGCAGGGACCGGGCTTGGATTATATATCGTCAAACAGATAATCCTGCTTCACCAGGGACAGATTGATATTGAAAGCCGTGAAGGCGCTGGAACGACTGTCATCTTGCGCCTTCCTGCGTATTCGAGCCAGTAGCGAATCCAATTGATACTTCCGGCAATTAAATTAAGAAGACGAACACCTTTTGTGTCATTCCCGCCCGCACGCGGCGGATATACTCCGGCGGGAATTCGCTCTTATTGCCAGGACCTGAGAAATGCGATATGATTCTACAACCACGAACGACTTTTCTAAAAAGTACAGGAGGTGAAATATGACAGATGCGACCAATGCCTATCCCCTCGTTCTGAAAGCGGAGCTGACCGAGCCGCTTTCCCGCTGGCTCTGGCTGATCAAATGGCTTCTGCTCACCCCGCATTTTATCGTGCTGGCGGTGCTTTGGATCGGTTTTTTGATATCTTGGGTGATCTCACTCTTCGCCATCCTCTTTACCGGCCGTTATCCTGAGGGTCTGTTCAATTACAATACGGGCGTCATGCGCTGGAGCTGGAGAGTCGGATTCTACGGATATCAGGCCCTGGGAACCGACCGGTATCCGCCGTTTACTCTGAAATCCACCGATTACCCGGCGGATCTGGAAGTAAAGTACCCCCAGGATTTGTCTAAGGGCCTGGTGCTGATCAAATGGTGGCTGCTGGCCTTCCCGCACCTGGTGGTCGTCGGTTTTTTCCAGGGAGGCTGGGGAGAAGGACAGCATGGATTAATCAGCATTTTCACAATTTTTGCCGCCGTCTACCTGCTATTTACCGGCAGCTATCACAAGGACCTTTTTTCGCTCATTATCGGAATGAACCGGTGGGTCTACCGGGTTGGCGGCTATGTGGCGCTGATGACCGATGAATATCCGCCATTCAAATTATCCGAATAGGATAAGATGCCCGGTTGAATCTATAGGAGGCTGAAATGTGCTGCATTTTTCTGGTACCCGGGGTCGTGGCCGGCTTTTTCCTGTGTTCCTGGATACTGATGATTTTCTGGGGGATTATTGCACCCGATGTTGGAGTCGGTACGCTTAGCTATGTGAAGTCGATGCTGGCTACGATCGGTCTCTGGCTGGTGGTTTCTCCACTGACCTCAAGTGCGTTGAATAAGAAGAAATCCTGATAGGGTCTGCAGCTCGGGATTTACCTGAGTAATAGTTCGATACTCTTCAGCGATTTCCTATGCCTGTTGCTGCTGATTGTTGGGTAACTGCGCTACGTTGAACGTCACATAGGCCACTTCAACACCGCCAACCCCTACCTGGATGGCATAAGTTCCGAACTGTTTGAATTCGACATTGCCAAATTCCATAACAAAATGGCCGATTGCCTTATGGCTTCCCTTTGGGACCGGGATATTGATCGACCCTTTTCTGGGCGGGATTACCTGGTTGCCGTCATTATCGATCAAACTGACTTGTATCTCTTTTTGCCCTGCCTCTACGGCTGAAGTTTCAAGTTGAACGACCAGGCTGAAATGGGAATGCCGGACCGGTACCTGCTTGGCATATATGGTGCGAAATCCGATCCCAAGAGCGTTGATCTTCCCGGTTCCACTTGCCTCCGCATAGTCACATATAAAAGCAATGGGTGCTTCCATCCTTCCCCCTTACATAATCCTGCTGAAATGTCCGCATTCGTTTAATCAAACCAGTACTCGAACATGGAGACCTTCTTAGTCTTTTCCACATCGTGGATCCGAGTCACTTCGCGCGTTTTCTCTATATCCCGGTATCGAGTTACTTCGCGTTCCCTCTCCACCTCACGATATTTCAATACTTCCCGGGTTTTTGGCACATCGCGATATTTAATAACGTCCTTTTCCGGTATGTTGATAAATTCGTAATCAAACTCTGCGATCGGCTCTCCGGTATAGCATACGGCGAGGGTTTCTGTAGCTCCACCATTGATGAGCTTGGAACTGGACTTGTCCCAGGAAGCACCCCCTTTCAACTGCAACGTGAAATGGATGCCGAAAAGCCCCTGCCCGGCACCATGATCGAGGTTCTTGATCTCAACATAAGCACAACCTCCGGGTTCCGGTGTTGTAACATTGTTTTTACCGGTTTCAACAACAGTATACTGGAATTGTTCTTTAACGGTATATGGTACCTGTTCGTAATAGGTTTCAGTTCCGGTATACGGCACCTGGTCATAGTATACCTCGGTGGCTGTATACGGCTCCTTTTCCGTATACGTTTCAGTCGTTGTATACGGTTCCTGCTCGGTGTAGGCAACTTCTATAATCGGGACAAACCACAGTACCAGTACCGCTATGGCAACAATAAGCACCATGACGATGAGGCCCACAGCTTTCCATTTGTTCATCTCAAAACACCTCCGGCAAAAGGGATCGCCAACCTGACAGGCAGGAGAACGTGCCACTATCGTACACTAAGAACGCTGTTTCGTCAACAATACCCGATTCTGTAGCAACGAGCGTGCTAAACCGAATTCAGTTCTGGTATAATCTGAGCCAGTATGGGTTGGTGGTGGAAGCGATTCGTTACTAATCACAATCGGCATTCAGCTTAGGAGGAACTATGAACGGATTCAAACACCCGCCGGAACACGGCCTTCTTCGAAGTGCCACAGCGCTTGCTGAACTACCCGGGTTATGGGCCGTCCTCAAAAGACCGCTTATCACACTACTTGTGATCATACTGGCACTGGCCGCAACTCCCGTTTTATTACCGAATGGTACAGGAATTCAAAACCAGTATGCTTTCGCACAATCCGATTTCGATAAGGACGGCATCACGGATGCGAAAGATAACTGTCCATACACATACAACAAAGATCAGAAGGATTCCGATAAAGATGGCATCGGGGATGTCTGTGATAACTGCCCCTCCAAATACAATCCCGATCAGAAAAACTCAGACCAGGATGAACTGGGGGATGCCTGCGA
>CAZDMY010000063.1:0-10677 GCA_964506405.1 uncultured Dehalococcoidia bacterium
CCCGGGCTATATAATCCTCGCTTTGGGGATTGTCCTGATTCTTTTCTATCGGATAAGAAAGCCGGATCAATATCAGGAAGAATCATGGGAAGAATAGTGAGCTTGTTATTGCGTTTGATATAATCACTCAGCTATTCACACTAACTCAATCATCTTCACTCTCTGGTTATTCATCCGGCATCGGTCAATATTATTTCAATTCTCCGTATTTGTCAGGGCCAGGCAGGATTCAACTTGCCGGCCGAAAAAACAACTCAACATCGTCGCTCCAGAATACACTCTTCGTATAGGCTTGGTAGCCAGTCAATGTTTCGAGCAGTCCCTGTTTTAGAATGGCAGGACCCCGGGAAAGGAGATTGAAACGAATCATAAGTGTTGACTCGTAAGTACACTTCCTGTACGCTAGGAACAACCATTATTACTACGGAGGTGTGAAAATGTCCGGGCAAAACGAGATTACCGCAAGAATGGAGACATCGAAAGGCAAAATAAGTCTCAGGCTTTTCGCTGATAAAGTTCCGTTTACCGTGGCCAGCTTCGTCAATCTGGCTAAAAGGGGCTTTTATGACGGGTTGAAATTCCACCGCGTGATCAATGACTTTATGATTCAGGGCGGATGCCCGTTCAGTCGTGAGGGATCCAACGGAACACCGGGGACCGGTGGCCCCGGATACAAATTCGGCGATGAATTCGTTGGGGATTTGCGCCATAACAAACCCGGAATCCTCTCCATGGCCAACGCCGGTCCGAATACGAACGGAAGCCAGTTTTTCATCACTCATGTCGCCACTCCCCACCTCGATGATCATCACACGGTATTCGGTGAAGTTGTCGGCCCTGAAGATCAGGCGGTAGTTAATCGTATCGAGAAAGGGGATACGATAAAAAGTGTTTCGATTGAAGGGGATCTGACAGCCCTGAACAAACTGACCCACGAGCAGGTCGCCAAATGGGATACGGAACTGGACCAGGCTCACCCGTATCTTGCCGGCGGCGATTGATATCGCTGTGAACTGGGCAGGTCTTCAAATCGAGAAGCGGTTTTCCTTCATGCTGCCGCAATCAAATTGTCATACTATCACTAGAATTTTGAACATTTTGCGGCATTTGGAATGCCATGGTGTTTCTAATTGTGCATAATATCCCGTATTACTTGACCCATACTTCACCGGGTGATACAATTAGTGCTCAACGAGACCGATATTGCGATTAGGAGGAGAGGATCATGGGTCACGAGATCAAAAAAACGGCCTGCCAGTTCTGCGCTGCGCTTTGCGGTGTGTTGGTCCATGTTGAAGATGGCAAAGTTGCCAGAATCGAAGGAAACAAGGACCATTTTCTGAGCCACGGGTTCACCTGCGAACGTCCAAACCTGGCCTCGAAATGGCTTTACCACCCGGATCAACTGATGGTTCCTCTAAAACGTGTCGGCAAGCGTGGCGAAGGGAAATGGCAGGAAATCAGCTGGAATGATGCAATGGCCGAGATCGGCCCCCGCCTACTGGAATTGAGAGATAAATACGGCCCCGAAACGCTGGGATTTTTCGAGGGAACTTATCGCGGAAACGATTACTGGCCTCGTGCGCGTTTTGCCACGCTATTTGGCAATCCGCATAATATCTTCGCCCCTGGCATTATCTGCGGTATCAATGATATGGGTATTAATATGGCGGTTACCGGGGATGTAACTACATGGTCCACCGATGTTCCCAATTCAAAATGCGCCGTTTTCTGGGGCAGCAATCCGGCACAATCGGAGATGAGACTATGGACGCACCTGATTAAAGCAAAAAAAGAAAGGGATATTAAGATCATCGCCGTCGATCCGCGGCGAACTAAAACCACCGATATCGCCGACATCTGGCTTCAGCTGCGCCCGGGAACTGATACAGCTATGGCGATGGCATGGCTGAACGTCATTATCAATGAAGAGCTTTATAACAAAGAATTTGTTGAGAAATGGACGACAGGTTTCGACAAGTTAAAACAGCGCGTCAATGACTATCCGCCAGATAAAGTGGCCGAGATCACCGGCGTTCCTGCCGATAGGATTATCGAAGCTGCCAGAACTTATGCGACCCACGGACCTGCTTCCATGCCTTATGGCGTTGCCATCGATCAGCTCGGATTAAACGGCACGCGCACAGAACATGCCAAGGTTATTATGCGAGCGATTTGCGGTTACCTGGGTGAATTCGGTGGACATCTTATCACCCGGCCCGGTGGGACTACTAATGGGGGTAACTTTGTCACCGAGGCCGAGCTGTCCATGATGGACCGTTTATCGATGGAAGAACGCCGGAAAATGATGGGTTTCGATGTTTGCCGTCTGGTGTCCTTGAAGGGCTGGAGCCTGATGGCCCCGCATATTGAAAAGGTATACGGTGTCCCTGCGCCGGTCACCGTTCAGATTCAGGCCCACACGACAATGCTTTGGCGATCGATACTTTCAGGCCAGCCGTATCCGGTCAAAGCCCTTGTCTGCTGGGGGTCGAATCCAATGGCCTGGGGCGGCAATACCCGGCTGGTGTATGAGGCGCTTAAGAGTGATAATCTGGAGCTTTCCGTCGTACAGGAACTGGTCATGACGCCTACCGCGCAACTCGCCGACTACGTCTTTCCGGCAACCAGTTGGCTGGAACGCGACCTGTGTACCAATATGATGGATTTCGCCAGCCTGCTATGGGCCGGGGAGAAGGCTATTGAGCCTTTAGGCGAACGGCGTGACATTTACGAATTTTTCCGGGCGCTGGCACTTGCCGTGGGCCAGGATGAATACTGGCCGTGGGAAAACACTGCTGAAGTTAGTGATTATCGCATGGCCACCTGCGGGCTGACCTTCCGGGATGCGGTTGAACGAATGATCGTTTTCCCAGATGATTTCCAGCTTAAACCTTACGAACAGACCGGTTTTCCAACTCCTTCCGGCAAGGTAGAGCTGTATTCCAGTATCCTTGAGGAACTGGATTATGACCCGATGCCATATTACGAGGAACCGCCTGAAAGTCCGCTTCGGCTGCCAGATGTTGCGAAGGAATATCCGTTGATTCTCAACACCGGTGGTAATTATCGTCCGATGTATCATTCGGAGTTTATGCAATTGGGTATCGGCGCTCGTGAAAAGCATCCCGATCCCTTAATGGATATCCATCCCGATACGGCCAGCGATCTGGGTATTGAAGATGGTGACTGGGCCTGTATTGAAACCCGGCGTGGTAAGATCATGCAGAAAGCGCGTTATAATGATGGCATACTGCCTAATGTAGTCAATTGCCAGGCAAGCTGGTGGTTTCCGGAAACACCTCCCAATGAACCTAATCTGAGTGGCGTCTGGAAGGCCAACGCCAACGTGCTCACTCTGGACGATCCTGAATTCTGCGATGAACTCTCAGGAGGATGGTGTAATCGCGCTCTCTTATGTAAAGTATACAAGGCTGAATGATTGTTCAGCAACGGAAACTGCCTTGGATACGAGAGCTGACAAAATATAGTAATTCCTGCCGCGGCGAGCCCTTTTGTAATTATGCTCGTTCGACATAGTGTCCGGTACGCGTATCTACCTTGATCTTGTCCCCTGTATTGAGAAACATGGGAACCTGAACTGTTATCCCTGTCTCCATCACTGCCGGCTTGGTGCCCCCCTGTGCCGTATCGCCTTTGAAACTGGGGCCGGTCTCTGTTATCTCCAGTTCAACCGAGGTAGGCAGATCAATCCCGACTGCCTTCCCATCATGGGTTGAAAGACGGACCATCATACCTTCTTTCAGATAGTTCAACGAATCCCCCAGCATCTCTCCGCTGACAGGGGTCTGGTCAAAAGTCTCCTGGTCCATAAAATAATACAGCCCTTCGTCTTCGTATAAAAACTGGGCGGACCGCTCCATAACGTCAACATCTTTTATCCGGTCACCAGCCTGGAAAGTGCGCTCAATATTATGCCCGTCAATAACGTCCCTCATCTTCAACCTGACGGTAGCAGAACCTCGTCCTATTTTTATGTGCTCGAAATCGATCACGGAATATATCTTTCCGTCCATCTCAAACGTTGTACCCTTTCTGGCATCCGTAACGTCTTTCACACTTTCCTCCTGAAATATGAAACGCGAGCTCTCTCACTTCGGCGCATTTGTAAGCAACCTCGCCCTTCCTCCCTCCAATAATATCATATCCTCGATTCGTACGCCCCCCCAGCCACTTACATAAATGCCTGGTTCAATTGTGAAAACCATCCCTTCTCTCAGCAGATCACCAGATCGCGGGCCCAGTGATGGAGCTTCATGGGTCTGGAGTCCCACGCCATGGCCCAGGCCATGCCCGAACGCATTGCCGTATCCGGCTTCCTCAATTACCTTTCTCGCCAGACTGTCTGCTTCGCTACCGGATATTCCCGGCTTTATTGAATTGATAGCCGCCAGTTGCGCCTGCCTGACGATGTGGTAAATCTTCTCAAAGGTATCATCTGTTTTGCCACAGCAAATGGTTCGAGTCATATCGCTGGTATAACCTTCGAGTCTGGCACCAAGATCGATCACCACCGGATCATACTGGCCTATAACCCGCTCGCCGGGTTGGGCATGGGGCAGCGCTGCATTGGGACCGGAGGCAATTATTATGTCAAACGGCAGGGATTCGCTTTTGTTTTCTTTAAGAAATTTCTCCAGTTCCCAGGCGAGATGCCGCTCGGTGATTCCCGGTTCCAATATGTCACGTGCATAAACAATAGTTCGATCGGCCAGGTCGGCCGCTTTTTCTATTCTCTGGATTTCTAACGTATCCTTGACAGCACGGAGGGATTCAACCATACTGCGCGTTGATACTACTGAAGGACGATGAGGCCCTGGTATAGATTTGACGGCCTTTGCCATTTCTCGGAAAGATGATACTGACAGGTCGTCAGCTTCGTACCCTATGCGGCCTACCTTAAGCCGTTCAACCAGTTCAGGCAACCACTGCGTATAACCACCGTAAATCTGATAAACCTCGAAATCCGGTGCCTGCCTGCGAGCCTGTTCGGTATACCGGAAATCGACGGCAAGGATTGCCTGTTTCCGGCTGACGAGCAAAAATCCATCTGACCCCGTAAACCCGGAAAGATATCGACGGTTGGCCGGGCACGATATCAGCATGGTATCCAGCTTTCTTTTTCCCAGTTCCCGGCGGAGGTTTTCGACTCGAATATTCATGAAATAAGAATTTTTTGTGACTTGGTGCCTTCGTGGTTAACCTTCCAGTTTGAACTCCCACTTGCAACAGATATCGTTTTCATTCTCGCGCGGTGGGAGTTTGAGTGGGGTAACCCGAATATCCGGATTAAAAAATCCGGCCATCACTTTCATAAATTTGAAATCCACCTCGCTGCATTGCCGCTTCTCACGACCCGAACCTTCTTTTTCGATAGCAAACAAAGTAGGGCAGGTAATGTGTGTAAGGGTGGCATAGTTTGAATCACGAACATTAATATCTACTTCGCTCAGCGTGATCCACGGATGCATTTGAATGTACTTCATCAAGGTCGCTACATCATTCCCCTTGATTTTATATGCTTCCGTGATAGCTTTCAATTCGAATAACTTGGCCCTCTCCCAGACCTCGATGTCGCATTCAATCGCTTCGTCATTACCCCACCGGTTCATTACTGTGATATACCAGAACCCATCTATCTTAAGGACGTATTCGGAATAGACCCTTAATAACCTCAGGAGCATCTCCTTCGAGAGCTTCTCTTGAGAGAACTCCGGATCAAAAGGCCCGCTATAGTCATTCATCTCGTCCATATCAATCAAATCCGATCCAGGTGGTAACGTTCTCCAGGGGTTCGCGAGTGCTTTCAAGGGAATTGGCCGGAAAATCCGGATCAGGGTAGCCGATGGCAATCGCCATTACGAGCCGATCCGATTCCGGAAGGCCGCAATGTTTGCGGGTCACTTCAGGATACAGCACCCCCTGACCGGTAATGCATGTCCCCAAACCAAATCCAAGAGCGCTCAGGCATATGGTCTGGGTAAGGCACCCCAGGTCGAACTGTGTTGGGGATTCATCCAGGGAATCGGAGGCGGTAAGAATGATCGCCGTCGGTGCATCGTAGAATCGAAATCCACGCTGAACCCATGCCTTCCGTTTTTCCTTATCTTCCCGCTTGATACCCATTAAACCGTAGAGCTGGGAAGCCAATCGCATATGCCGTTCCTTGTAAACCCCCGAATGAATGTGCATATGTACGGATGGGTTGAATGGCTCCTGCGCTTCAAGTTTTCGAATATTCTCCTCTTTGATGGCATCCAGCGTTGGGCCGGTTACAACAGCAATCGACCACGGCTGTCCGTTCTCCGCAGAAGGAGATCGCACGGCCAACTCGAGCACCTTATCCAAAAGATCTTTCGGAACTATGTCAGGCTTAAATCCCCTGATGCTCTTTCGCTTTCGTATCCCTTCTAAAATATCCATACGCCAATCCCTCTTTTCGTCATATACTCGTTGCCTCCCGTATCTTATCATATCAAACGCAAACCTGCCTTGAGGGTTCATATGAAAACCCGATTGTGTAGTTTTACCCGGCATTTTAAGAGCGACTAAATTCCCTGGTTTAGTGAACTGCGTAAGCTTATGACGTGCCTTGTCCTTACGTGCAATGACGACACGCAGGGAAACAAATTCAACAGATTGAATGAATGGAACTATGAGTCTTTGTACACTCGGCAGAGCAGGCCCCGGAAATAACTATTGCCGGCATAATCTGCCAGTCCCGGTTCATCAGGAACGATTGAATCTATATTTGCCTCCCATACCCCGAACAAACTCGGCTCAGCTTCTTCCCTTTCCGGGAACCACCAGTAACCATCGGCATGTATGACCTGCCGATGCAATCCTTCCAGCAAGCGCGCCTTCTGCTTCACTTTTCCCATCGGGGTTTCGATCCATACCCAGTCGCCTTCGCCGATACCCAGTTCCGCCGCCTTCTCAGGGCTGATCTCCATTATCGGGTCAGGATATCGCTTCCTTATTTTTTCAAGTTGTCGGTGAGAGGAATGATGAAATTCCTTAACTCTTGAACCGCTGATCAGGATCAGCGGGAAATCCCTGGCCATTTGGGGCGCAGATACCGGACTCCACGGCGGCTCCTGGTATCCGGCCAGGGGATCGTATCCCAACTGCTGCAACACCGATGGGACCAGTTCCACCTTACCGGAAAAAGTGCCGAATCCCCTGGCTTCATACTGCCGGTATTTTTTCTCCGGATGATATCCCGACGTCTGCGCCAGTTCCTTAACCGTGGTCTTTGCCGGAGCCAGCAGCTTATTCAACCACTCTTCCAGCGTATCCGGCCACCGGTCGGCCTGCCCCAGCCGCTTACCCAGATCTGCCCATAGTTGGTAGTCATCTTTTCGTTCATACATCGGCTCGACTGCTGCTTCGCGGGCAAACTCGGAGCCAGTCATTCCCCACAGGTTTGTCAGCGTTGGATGCTCCATTGCATCGGTAGCTGGCAGCACGTAGTCGGCTATAGCGCCGGTCGGTGTTAGAAAATGATCCATCGAAACATGCAATTGGAGGTTATCGCTCTTGAAAGCATCGTATACATGCCTGGCGCTGCCCATCGAACACAGAGGGTTAGTCCCCTGGTCGAATACCGCCTTGATCGGATACGGCTTCTCGGTTAAGATCGCTTCCCAGCATGCATGAGGTGATGGATATATAAAATACTGCTGCGCTCCCCAGCCTTTGGGATAAACGCGCTTCATCGCCTCCCGGTAGAGTTTCAGGGCTCGAACCGAGCCTATGGCCAGCCGGTCCGCGCTTACATTGTCTCTGGTTCTTAATGGGTGATTGATCTGGCTATCCCAGTCAATCTCCTCTAGAAAAGCAGTATAATCCGGCGGTATGCTGAAGACCTGACCACCCTCCTTATCCAGATTGCCGGTGATAGCCCGTAACCAGCACTTGCCCAGCACACTACTCAACCCCGCCGCGTTGCCCAGATGAGTATTAGCCACCCCCCAGGTCAGCGCCGCCGCTTTAGCGCCGGCATACATCCGAGCCGCCTGCACAATCTTCTCAACCGGCACCCAGGTAATCGCCGATACCTTCTCCGGCGGATACTGATCAGCCAGCGCTTTCAGTTCATCAAATCCTAAGCACCAATTTCTGACGAAGTCTTTATCGTAAATGCCCTCGCTGATGATCACGTTCAGCATTCCCAGCGCCAGCGCTCCGTCCGTACCGGGCCTCAATTGAAGCCAGAGGTCGGCTGCTTTGGCACAGGTTGTCGGTCGTGGATCGACTACTATGATTCTTAACCCCATGCTCTGCGAGTATTTATATCCCTGCCACAGCCGAGGCTGCGATTCCGACTGGTTTGCGCCCCAGATAACCAGAACACCGGTCTTTTCCGGATTCAGAAAAGTGGCCCAACTGGCGATGGTGTCGTATCCATACATGGCGCACTCGACCGGAAACTCAGCCTCTCCACAATTTTTACCCAGATGGAAAAAATTCGGGGTTCCCCACAAATTGCACCACTTCCAGGCGGCCGGATCGCCGGGCCCGTGAGGCGAACCGCCCAGAACGAGTACGGCCTCCGGGCCGTATCGATCCCGGATGTTTTCCAGTTTTCGGGCAATCTCATCAATCGCCTGCTCCCATGTGATTCGCTCCCATTTTGCTTCGCCGCGAGCGCCAGCCCGCTTTATCGGATAGTTCAATCGCTTGAAATGGTCATGATAGTCCACTCCGTTCACACCACGGATACACAGGTGTCCCATCAGGCTCTCACCATCCGGCTCAACCTTTGCCACCTTACCATTTTCTACATGGACAAGCGTATGGCAGAAGGTTCCACATACCGGGCAGGTTCCTTTACGTATATCTGATGTCATGTCGCGCCTCCCTGATGCTTTATAGCAGATTATACCCTTTAAGATTTGTAGCTCGCAACGAAACCGCCTGTTGCCCAAACACCTGACAAGGCTTATCATAAAATCAGATATTGAGAAAAACATAATGAAGGCAGCGAGAATTTACGGCCCGGGGGATATCCGGGTTGAACAGGTCCCCGATCCAGTAATCAATGACGATGAAATCCTGGTGAAAGTACATGCCTGCGGCATCTGCGGTACGGACGTTCATTATTACCATACCGGTGATACTTCGAAAAATGAAAAACCTTTGATCCCCGGCCACGAATTCAGCGGTGAGATAGCTGATATAGGGATCAACGTAAAGGGCCTTACAATTGGCGACCGTGTGATCGGCACCGGCCTTCGTGATTGCGGAAAATGCTACTGGTGTAAGAACCATTTGGAATTTTGCCCCAATCCAGCCGTACCCGGTGAAGGCCTTGACGGGGCGTTTGCCGAGTACGTGGTCGTCCCCAATCCGATGCTCGGCTCCCTGTTCTTCCGCATCCCGTATGATCTCAGTTGGGAGAAAGCGGCTACGGTCGAACCTATGGCAGTATCCTGTTTCGCTGTGGAACAAGCTCAATTGAGAGATCGAGAGACTGTGGTAGTAATGGGTGCGGGGGCGATCGGCCTTGGCATTCTCCAGGCCTGCCGGACGAAAGGGGCACGCCAGGTGATCGTCAGCGAGCCATCTGCCTTGCGCCGGGAAACGGCCCTGAAACTTGGCGCGGATACTGTCTTCGATCCCTTGGAGAGCGACCCGTTTGAAGCCGTTGCAAGAGCCACCTCCGGCAAACTGGCTACGACGGTTTTCGAGTGCTCAGGGTCCCCGAATGCCCTGGGCAAGGCCGGTGAGATGATTCGTCCTTTCGGGAAGATTATGCAGGTTGGAATCTATGAGAGAAATACGGAATTAACCCCTGAGCAGGCCAAGCTGATGTTTCAATTCAGAAATGCTACTATACGAGGATCGGGCGGGCAGCAGTGGGAAAAAGCTTTGGATCTGATGGAGTCGGGGTTGATTCATACAGACGACCTTATCACTCATACGTTTCCGCTCGATGATATCCGGCAGGCATTTGAAATTCAGTCCGATCCCGAGCAAGCCATCAAAGTGGTGATTCTTCTCCAGGCGTCGTAAATCTATATTACAAACTTCCGTATTGATGCCTGCATGATGTTATAAAATCAGGTGGTTAGCCGTTTTTATTCCTGTATCAAGGCCGGATCAACGGACAAGAGAAATTCTCTCACTATGACGCCATATATCCTGACGTACCTCAAGGCGTATTCGAGGCGGCTCCTGATCGCAAATCACTGAATATAGCGGCGCATATTTCCTTTAGTTTGTCTGTCCGTTCACCTGACAGGCTCACCGGCAGCGGGGTAATGGAGATCCGCTTGTTCTGAATAGCCCAGATATCCGTGCCTTCCCTTTGTTCCCAGGCCGGCTCCCCCCGTACGATCCAGTAATATTCCCGCTTCCCGTCATACCCCTTTTCGATGCTATCATGATAAGTTCGCCGGCCCGGGCGAGTCAGTTCCACCCCTTCAATTCTATCAACCGTCAAGTAAGGGGTGTTGACGTTCAGCAGAGTTTTGTTTGGCAGTTTTTCATCCCGGCATCCGATGGCAAGCAAACGGCCGATCTTTGCCGCGGCCTCAAAACGGACTTTCCCTTGATACAACGCCGTTGAAATCGCAATCGATCGTATGCCGTAGAAATGTCCCTGGATGGCAGCTCCCAGCGTACCGGAGATGTAGACGTCATTTCCGAGAT
>CAZDMY010000064.1:0-4691 GCA_964506405.1 uncultured Dehalococcoidia bacterium
GGTTCGCTTTTACTTGCCGGATTAATAGCTACAAAAGTTGTTAGTTACTTAGGAGACGATGGACAAGAGACTGAGGATACTCCACTTGCTTTCTCAGCGTCCCGATTCCACTGGAAGCGGGATCTATGTACAAGCCATGATTCGCGAAGCCGGATTGCGCGGACATATAAACTACCTGGTTGCCGGGATAGAAGCCGATAACAAACCTGAACTCGATTGCATTCCGAAAGAACAGTGCTGCTTTGTCGAGTTTGAGGGAGAGGATTTACGCCACCAGATCGTGGGTATGAGTGATGTGATGCCATACGCCAGCCGCCGTTTCTGTGATCTGGCGGAAGACGACTTGTCAGCATATGAAGCTGCCTTTACAGGCAAGCTGATCGGTGCTGTAACTGACTTTCGTCCCGATATTATACACAGCCACCATTTGTGGATACTGAGTTCCCTGGCACGAGAGACTATTCCTGATTTGCCGATAGTCACCACCTGCCATGGCTCTGACCTGCGGCAATTCACTAAATGCGATCATCTTCAGGGCAAGGTCCTGAAAGGCTGCCGCAAACTTGATGCTGTCATGGCGTTAAGCCAGGCTCAGAAAGCGGACATTATGCACTTGTATGGCATTGACGGCAAAAGGATTCATGTGGTTGGTGCCGGATTTAATGCAGACTTGTTTTCCCAGGTCACGAAACCACATCCGGATCCGGTGCAGATCGTTTATGCAGGTAAGCTCAGTCGGGCCAAGGGTGTTCCCTGGATGTTGCGCGCATTTTCGGAAATCGATTCACCTGGCTGGGTACTTCACTTGATTGGGAGTGCAAGCGGTCCTCAGGAAGCCGAATGCCTGCGCTTTGCCGATCGTCTGGGAAAGCGTGTAGTGGTTCATGGGGCTTTGATGCAGAACGAAGTGGCTGAAATTATGAAACAGAGCCACGTGTTTGTGTTGCCTTCATTCTATGAAGGGCTGGCACTGGTAGTGCTTGAGGCGCTGGCATGCGGCTGCCGAATCGTGGTGACCGATCTGCCGGGAATATCAGAAGTATTCGGCGAGGTGCAGAGCAATTACATCAGCAGGGTAACCCCACCTCGTCTTCGTGAGGTTGATTTACCGTTTGCCGAGGATGAAGCTGCATATGAAGCAAACCTGGCCGGTGCAATAACGGAACAACTGTATCGGGCTCTGGCGGAACCGCAAATCGATTTATCCTCGATGAGAAATCAGATCGATTCATTTAGCTGGGGAAGTGTTTTTCAACGGGTGGAAGGTGTCTATTTGCAGGCAGTCGGCTGACGGGCAAGATGCCCGTCCAACGGAAGATGCCCATCCCACGGAAGATGCCCGTCTCACGAATGAATTAATTGTTTGGTGTGGTATATAATCAAACGCAGGTCGGGCGACTTGCCTGGCAGATTAACTTACCTCATGTGCTTATCTACATATGCAGTCAGTTTGCCAAGTGAGGTAACGTAACTTCCATATTCATTATCATACCAGCCGAAAATTTTGGCATGGGTAACCGGTATTTGAATATCAGGAGCGTTTTCGATTCCATACTGGGTCAGCATTTCGCTGGGCAGGTCCATGAAACCGGTCCGGGTATGCGTCTGATGTCCTTCAATAATAATTGACGCTTCGTAACCGATGAAATCCGCCGAAACATTCTGCCGGTCGCTGTAGGCCAGTAACCCTTTCTGGCTGCCCTCTGCTGCCTTTTTGTACATATCATTCAGAAATGTGTGCGTGACTGAAGGTTTGCCGGTACTCGATAAAGGTGTATGGAAGGTCAAGTTCAATACGATGAGGGAAACTGTATTAATGGGAATCCTGAGGGAATCGGCCATGAATCCGATCTGCTGGATATCAGGCATCACCTTTTCCAAAGCCCTCGCTGCCCCGGTTGAGGTGAGGATGATATTGTTAAGTACGGATCGTCCTTTACGCAAATCCGTAGCACCCGATTTCGGAACCGTATCGAGGATGTTCTGTGTGCTGGTGGCGGCGTGTATGGTGGACATCGAAGCGGTCAGAATATGAGTGGTTTCATCGGATTCGAACAGGGGTTTCATCATATGGGCCAGTCCTGTAGTAGTGCAACTGGCCGCTGAGATGATCCGGTGCTTTGCCGGATCGTAATCAAAATGATTAATACCGTAGACGAATACTCCGCTATCGGGCGGTGCCTTAGCTGCCGGGTCCTTGATCTTGAACGGAGCGCTGACGATGACCTGAGTTGCCCCTGCATCCAGATGCCCGCGCGCGCTTCCGCGCGCAACGTCCGAAGGAACTGTGGGGTCGAGAAACTGGCCGGTGCAATCGACGACGAGCCGGACGCCTTCGGCAGCCCAGTTGATATCTTTGGGGTTTCGCTCCTTGCGAAGTATTTTTACCGGTGAGCCGTTAATTTGAAGCAGCCCCTCAGATTCATCCATAATCTTAGTTTCACATTTTTGCGTCGAGCATCCATAAAGGAAACGATGAAGAGATCCGTAGGTGGAATCTGTTTCGATGGCGTTGATAATATCCTCCAGGCCATTGCCGACTCCGCGACCTAAATTGATGACAAATCCATCGAAATGGGGATGCCCCAGGTGATACCATAATGTGAGTTTGCCTATACGGCCCAGCCCGTTAATTCCGAGCAGGTGTTTTTCAGCGGAATTGGATGTCATCATGATACCTCCTTAGTTGTCCCGTCCAGTTACCGGATATCAGATCATGGTATTTGCGCTATCGTAAATTTTTCGTGCCGGGTAATCTATCTTACCCCCTGAGACTTCAAAATTCAATTACCGGATTGATGATCCAATATTTAGTTTGCAGTGCCGACCGGACTAAGCCGAAGGTTACGTCGTCATGAGGCCGGTTGTTCGGTATAATGGACACAAGTCTGAAACAGGATGAATACGCGAAACGGGATTGCACATTAAAGATTAAGAGGTGGGCCGATGATTTTACAGCCTACAAGAGATAATCTGGAAAGCTATCTTAGCAAACTGGTCGCGCAGCCGGTGAATCTGGTGAACACGGGAGAGATCGGTGAACCGGCTGAACAGGCCATGAAGGAATTTGGTTACGGGAAGGCGCTGGAAGTCACATACCAGTTGGACGGACGGGAGGAAAGCGCGGTACTGTCGATGATGCGCGGGGACCGGTATGGTCACCAGTTCTACTGGGATCGAGCGGCGATTCTGCTGTTCGAACACTATGCCGGTTCAAAGATGGAGAAACACGCCCGTCCCCTCGGTGTGGGTTATATCGATGGTGTGGGGGAACTTATACCTCTCAATGATCCCCAGGAATTTTTTATTGTGCACGAGAAGATCGAAGGTGTTACCTATTTTACCCATCTGGAGCGTATTCGGAAATACGGGCTGGCGGAGGAGGATATCCAGCGCGTTCGCGAATTCAGCCGGTGGCTTGTTGAAATCCATTCGCAGAAAACCGGAGACGTGGATATGTATCTGCGCCGTGTTCGCCAGTTGATCGGGGCTTCGGAATGTATCTGGGGGCTGATCGATGCCTACCCGTCTTCGTATGAAGCGTTTCCGCCGGAAGCTTTTGTAGCGCTCGAGAAACGGTTGATCGACTGGCGCTGGAGACTGCGCCGGTATGCCCACCGTCTGGCGATAACGCACGGCGATTTCCATCCCTGGAATGTAATCATACGGCCGGACGGCGAGTTTATCCTGCTGGATCGCAGCCGGGGTGAGTGGGGCGAACCCGCTGACGATATCGCTTCCATGAGCGCCAATTACTTGTTATATGGATTATACCAGGGGCAGCCGTTTGAAGGAGATTTCGAGCGGCTCTATCGGGAATTCTGGGAAACCTATCTCGACGCCACTCAAGATCACGAAATACTGGAAGTGATTGCGCCTTTCTATGTGTTCCGAGCGCTGGTGATGGCCAGTCCCGAATGGTATCCCAATCACCCGGAACCGGTTCGCCGTGGGTTACTGCGGCTGGTGGAAACGGTTCTGGAGGAGGACCGTTTCGATTACGTGAACATCAACAAATACATTCGAGGATGAATAATAGTGACAACCCAAGATGAATCCGGATGGGCTATCTGGTTCGTCGGCCTGCCTGGGTCCGGGAAATCGACATATGCTCAAGCTGTCTATGAGCAGTTGCTACAGCGGAATATCGATGTTATATATCTTTCCATGGATGAGCGGCGCCGGGTTTATTCCTTCGAACCTGAATACACCGCAGAGGAACGGGAACAGGCGTACCGGATGTTCGTTCAGGAGGCAGCCGAGCTAACCGGCCGTGGGAGGAATGTGATCATGGATGGTACCGGTCACAAGCTCTGGATGCGCCACCATGCCAGGAATCTGATCCATCGATTTGCCGAGATCTACGTTTACTGTCCTCCGGAAGTTGCCATCGAGCGCGAGAAGGGGCGTTCAACCGGGCAGGTGATGCCGGGTTTGTACGAAAAGGCCCTGGAACGTAAAGAAAAGGGAACTGTTTTTGAAGGACTGGGGGAGGTGGTCGGGGTCGATGTCCCGTTCGAAGAAGATACTTCTGCCGAATGCATCATCGAAAGCGATCGGATGAGCATTGAGGAAGGGCGGGACCTTGTGCTCGAATTCATGGAAGGCTGGCTTGAGGACAGTCGATGATTTGGAGGAGGAATCAGTGGAACATGTTCCCATATTTGTACCGACCAATTGCCCATGCAACT
>CAZDMY010000064.1:4701-10556 GCA_964506405.1 uncultured Dehalococcoidia bacterium
GATTCCTGGAAGACTGGCTTGAGGACAGTCGATGATGATTGCGGGACATGCTTCCATTTTCATACAGGCTAATTGCCCATGCAATTTGTTGAATTGATTTGCACTCGTTAACAAAACAGCTTCATATATGCCGAACTATTGACATAGGGGGGTATTGCGTGATACAAGAAGGCAAGGAAAAATTGGCGCAAGTCCGAAATATTTTATCATGGAAGAAGCATTCCGATTCACGTGAAAGGAGTGCCTTTAACTCGTGTTCAATTATCAACACTTTGTCAGAGGGGGTGAAATAGAAAGAGAAAAATGAGCCATGAGAAAATGAGTTCTATCTGATTTGAGATTTACGATTTGGAAAGGAGGAAACGATGAAGCAAAGAGTATTCAATATAACATTAATAATCGCGTTGGTTGCCAGCATGTGTGTTATCACCGCGGCACCGGCGTTGGCAATTCCCGCTGCTGTTAAGGATTTGACCGTGTCTTTCACGCCCAATGAGGCCAATAAGCCGGTTACAATTGAGGTGTCATTCACTACGGTGAACAGCCTGTCTTCAAGTACCGGCAAAATATTCATCGAGCTACCTGATGAGTGTTACATTCCAGCAAGCATCGCCCCTGAGAATGTCAGGGTACAGACGGGGGGTGGAAGTTTCAAAAACAGCGACGGGGTAGCTATTGCTGATCATACACTTGAGGTGGACATTCCGGCTTATATTGGTGCCAATACCGATGTAGTGGTAGTGGTGCTTGAGTCTGCCGGCGTATTAAACCCACATCTTTCCCAGGAAAGAAACAACGAATATCCAACCGCCTCGAATTTACATCCGGCTATAGATCTGCTGAATAGCTTTGCTCATCTGTATGGGGATACAGCGGCGGACGCTCTGTACGATATTAGAGTATGGACTTCAACCGATACCTTAGTTGCGATCAGCAGCAAATTTGAGATATTCGACTGGATAGAAATCGATAAATATGATTTTGGCAAGGGCGATATAGTGAATGTAACCGGTGCCGGATTTACCCCGGGTGATACCTTTACTCTAAACAAAGACACCAATCAGCCACTGATTGGCAATTGTATTGTGCAGCCCGACGGAACCATAGATATCCAGGCTAATGTTGCCCAGAAAATCCCCTTGATCCCGCTTCAGGGTACTGACGAGAGTGGCAGGGCCTCCAATATTCTTTGGTCAAAATGCAGTATGATGACGGATGCCGTATACATGGTATCCTTTTCCAGTGTATATCCTATGATGGGAAATCCGACGATGTCCACCTGGATAAAACCGGAAGGTGTCTGGCACCTGATACCCTCGGTTGATATTCCCGCTCCGGTGCTGCCGGGGAGTGAGATGACAATTTTCGGATTTGACTGGGGTGAAGTGAATGATATAACCATTAGCGGGCCTGTCACCGATCCGGCGGCAATGCCCGTGCTCCAGGAACTGGATACTGATTGCTATTGCATGCCGGCAAGGTTTACCATGCCGGGTGAAGTTGTCCCCATGGCCGATTTGCAGTTATATATCGGAGGGAAGCTGGAGATGGTTGGCGGGTTGCCAGTGGCACGCGGTTGCAGTGAGATACCTGAGCCTGTAGATGGGCCGGGGTGCGCTGACGATTTCATGGTTGTGCGCCCTGTTCCCCGTACGATTGCTCCGGGGACATATCAGGTCACGGTATCAGGTGCTGACCAGATGAACGAACAGCACGTCGTGGCCGAGGGCGATGTCATGGGCAGCCCTGTTGACCCAGTTGAGTATTATGTCTCAATGAATTATGTTCGCTGTTTCCTGGAGATCCTTTTCGGAGACCCTGCAACTGCTCAGGCCATTATCGATGCAATGAATGCCTCATGTTGCAATACTGAATATGGCTCTGGCTATCCTTGTGGGCCTCCTTGTCAGATGAACCCTAATGCATGCGTAGATTGCGAGGTAAACGTAGTCTCAGAGTTTGTAGTGCCTGCACCGGAGATCGTCGTCCCAGCGACCGTATGTAAAGGGGGAATGATAGATTTAACGGGCTCAGGCTTCGCGCCGGGAGAGAATTTTGGAAGGGCTTGGATATACTCCGGTAGCCCGGAAGAAATCGCCACTGGTATTACCGTAAACGGACAAGGGGAATTCGTTGAAACAAATGTCATGATTCCCGTTGACCCCGGCACCCACATGATCACTGTGTTCTTTGACCCCGACGATCCCAATTTCAATGGTGATCCGGATGAGATCTTCGCATCCGCTGTTATAGAGGTTCTCGATTGTGGGACTCCTGCAACTTGCAGCCTGACCCTGGATAGTACGGATGGCGGCAGCGTCATTACGCCGGGTGAGGCGACACACTTTTACGATTGCGGAACGGTGGTGCCAATCGAAGCTGAAGCTGATCCGTCCTACAACTTCATCGGTTGGACCGGTAGTGGAAGCCCAATGGTTGCCGATACGGGCAGCATCAGTACCACAATTCTATTGGACGATAACTATACACTCACTGCCAATTTTGCCGGCACACCAACGGCCTGCTCTCTTACCATAAACAGTGGCACATGCGGGCAAGTATTGTGTCCGGGTACCGGTACACATGAATATACATGCGGCACGCTTGTACCCATCGAGGTCGAATATTATGATTGTACCTGTTGTGTATGGGACGAGTGGGCCGGAGATACCGTTACAATAGACGAGCCAGATGCGATGATCACCACCATTCTAGTAGACGGTGACTACACCATTGAACCGGTTTTCGATATCAGTTGGTGTGCGTGGGAATATGACCATAACCATAATTGTGACATATCTTATGGGGAGATGGTAAATGCGCTGATGGACTACTTGATCGATAATATCAATTTTGGTCAAATGGTCAAGGTGCTAATGGAGTATTTGACCCCTTAATTCCTGGACCTGGTGCTGCTAAAGTTATGGTCGGCTGGCCTGGCATTGGACAGCACAACGCGAACAGAAGAGGGTGTTGCATGTTAATCGCAAGAATAGCGAAGAGCAACACCCTCTTGGTTATCAGATAAGCTCAATCAAAAAGGGCCAAAGGGTATAAATCACGGGATTTTTTACTAAGTCAATTTTCATATAGGGAGGAGAGAACAAAATGGAAGGTGCTAAACTACTCAAGTTCGGATTCATAAGTGCGTTGCTTGTCTTGGGGCTGATAATCATAGGGATGTTGACCCCCCTGGCACTGGCGGATGATTCACCCACGATGGGAGGGAATAACTGGGATGTGGAGGGTGCCGAGTGGCAGATGGAGGCAACCAACGGTATCAACAGCGAAATCTGGACCTACTGGATCAATGGCACAGACCCGAATAAAACCATCGGACCCGGTGAGGAAGATTTCAAGGATGTTGCTCACCAGGAGACTGGACAGTCGGTATATACAGGAATATGTGTGATTGACCAGGAGATGAAGCGGACAGCTCAGTTTACCGCGGTAAGCACATGGAGTCCGATGGTAATCTTTCTTGACCAGAAAACGCTTGATCCACGAGAACGCTGGCAGAAATCTATGGCGGCATTAGGAGAAACCTGGAGCAAGGTCTGGAATATAAATAACATCGGTGCCCCGGCCGATCGTGACTTGGCAGGCGGGGAAACTTGGAGTTATAACGAGACCACCGACCCGGCCGCGGCCGGGTGGACCAACCACCCATTCATAGACATAGGTAATCAGAACAATGAACTCTATAACGTCACAGTAGCCAATGTGCCACAGGATATTACCGTAAGTGGAATGACCTTTTCCTGCTATCAGGTGGATAGGCTTGGGCCGCGCGGCCACATCTATGATTACTGGGATGTCGATGGGGCACTGGCTTGCCCAGTTAAGACCGTGGATGAGTTAAGTTTTGATGGTACCAATACGTTGACTCTAAGATATCATGACTGGCCGGGTGCGCCAACGGTATACACTTGTGATGGTGCCGGGAATCCAAAGAACGATTGGACTGGTAGTTCTGCTTCAGATTTCTGTGTTACCGGTCACTGGGTTACCCTTAATCCGAGCATGGGAGACGGAACGCCGAACCAATATAACATGTGGATTGGCCAGGGACCGCCTGCTGATGGAGATGTATTGGGAGTCGACTGGGGGGCAGATACCGGTATTAATGCCAATGTTGCTCCGCAGGGTGGTGCAAACGAACCTGGTACCTTCTTTGTAAATCTTGGTCCGGCTCAGGGCTTGCCGGAGAAAGGCCCTGACCTTCACGTTGTCATTGACGAAGGGGATGGCGTATTTCACCTGGACAACCAGTTCTTTGAATTGGAAGGGTATACTTACAACGATATTGGCTCGCAAGCCGCTTGCCCTGAGTGTTACGTTCAAGGGACCACAGCATATGATGACGGGGTGAGTGGCTCTTTCAGTATTCCCGCTGATATCACCGTTCGGACCGATCCAGCTACTAATGTTGGGATTTCGACGGCCACGCTCAACGGTTTCTTGATCGATCTCGGGGGAGCTGGTGCGGTCGATGTATCCTTCCAATATGGCACCCAATCAGGTATTTATCCAAACGAGGTGAACGCTGATGAGAGCCCGATGAACGCCCCCGGGGCATTCCATGTGGATCTAACCGGCCTGGCTCCTGGATTTGAGTACTTCTATCGTGCTGGTGGGAATCATGCTGTTTATGCCGCCGAACGATCTTTTACTACAGAAGCACAAACTGCCGTCTGGATCGATGCGCCATTAGGTGCTGCCCAGGGAACCAGTTTTGATGCTACCGTTCGGATCGACGACGTAACTGATTTCGATTCTTGTACCTATGACGTGGTTTATGATAATACCCGATTGCAATTAGATACTATCACCGATGGAATGATTGGAGGTACCAGTATTCCGGTAGACACTTTTACGAATCAGGGCCCCGGCATTTTTAGGATCCATCAGGATGTTACGGGCAACCCCGGTGTTACCGGAGATGGTTTTTTAACAATCCTGCATTTCAACGTTATTGGAGCAGTTGAAGGGGATACAAATATTAATCTGGTCAACGGTGCCATTCTCAATAACCTGGGGAACCCGATCCCGGCCGGATGGACGGGTGCGGCTGTAACTATCAGCAGCCGATCTGTAAAGGTCGATGACTTCTATGTTTACCCTACTCTCGATGACTGGAAAGAAGCGAGAAATGATCAAGGGGAAGTGATATGGGAAGGTATGAATATGCCCATGGCCAACAAAGTATCCCAGTACAGGGTGCAGTTTACTACCGGTAGTAATGGCAGGCTTGAAGCGGGTATCGATGAGATTCACATCACCTTTCCCCGTGAAATGCAGTTACCGGAAAGCATTGATCCCAGTGATGTTCTGGTAAACGGTGAAAATTGTGGTGATACCGACTTTAATGGAGATGCCTATCTTTCGGACCGTACTCTGAAGATTATCGTACCGCAGACGGTTGAAGCGAATACCCAATGTACGGTCTTGATAAGGCAGAACGCCGGAATCGCCAATCCGCAGCTATCCCAGGAGCTCATATCGCCAGGAAATCAAAATGGTTATCCGGCAACCTATGATACGGCCATGAACCTTCATCTTGACATGGCACCCGATGATTTGTATGAACTGACAATTGCCACTACTGCGGATCCGTTGCCCACCGTTCACGAATTCCAGGTGTTCGACTGGCTAGAGATGCAAAAGAATCCGTTGGGTTTAACGGAATTCTCGTTTGGGTCGATGGTTACGGTCACCGGTGCCGGGTTCATGCCGGAAACGACTGTTACCCTGAACGGCCTTACCGGTGGCCCTCTCGCCGGGACTGGTGAGGTTAGTAGCGATGGCACTGTAACGATATATGGATTTGCCTCCGCCGCACCGCCGTTTGTTCC